>JAZQHN010000363.1:0-4494 GCA_045540615.1 Clostridia bacterium | reverse complement strand
GATAAATTTTTGTACTCCATTCGATATAATGAGCCATACGAGGCGGAGCAATATGATAAGAAGCTTTTAAATCCGGATTGTTTTTCAGCTCATTAAAATCTGCAGATTCTCCTGTAAATTCTTTTCCATTCAATGCTTTTTGTCTTTGGGCATTCACTTCCTTCATTCTTTGAATCACTTCAAATAATCTTGCTCTCCCAGATATTCCGTAGGATTTCAAGGATGGAGTCACCGCAAGGCAAATGGTTTTTTCCGTTCTGGATAAATCAGCAACAACCAAATTGGTTGTCATTGGGTCCAGCTCCCGTTCCATGCATTCTACCGATGCATAAAAGCTTTTTAAATCAATACACAAATACTGTTTCATTATGATTCACGAATAAAATTAGTTGAAATTCTCGCTTCTTTTTCCGGAAGACCGTACTGCTCTTTTCCCAAAGCAATACTTTTCATCAAAAAAATCATATTATTGGCAAGAGTTCTCATTGTTTGCAAGCCTTCCCCATCTTTCTCTCCATCTCCCGGTTCCCGACCGTGCAAGCTGTTCCAATACTGACTGGATGCAACAGGCATACCGCTGATGGTAAAATACTTATTCAACTGGTCAAAGGTAGCAGAACATCCTCCTCTTCTTGCAACTGCAATACTTGCTCCCACCTTCATTGTCTTATCAAAACGAGTGCTGTAAAATAAACGATCCAAAAAAGAAATCAAGGTGCCGTTTGCCGAGCCATAATAAACCGGGCTTCCAATGACCATTCCGTCACATTCTTTTAATTTTTCTGCCACTTGATTGACCGAATCACGATAAACACAGCTTCCCGTTTCCAAACACGCGTTACAAGCAATACAACCTCGCATTTCAGAATGGCCTACCCAAATCATTTCGGTTTTCATTCCCTGCTCTGTAAAAATACGTTCCATCTCTTTCAGTGCCAATGCTGTATTCCCATTAGAATGAGGACTTCCGTTTATCATTAAAATCTTCATAGTTTTCCTCCGATTTAATTATTATTTTTCATTTTATTAAAATAATATTCATTTATATTATATCAAAGCAAAGAAAAAATGTCAAATAATTATCAATCTTTTTTATGAATTAGGAAAACTTCTTTTTGCAAAAAACAAAATGGCTGTAGTGAAATCACATTTCTTCACTACAGCCTTACCATTTATTATTCTTTTTCCAAAAAACGAATGGGATTCTTTCTCATAATCATTTCTATGCTTTCATCAGGTATCCCGAAATCCTGCATCATGGGAATAATATTGGTAATTACGTGATCATATCCCCATCCCCCATAAGTATGAGTCATGCTTTTCAGACAAATATCATTGGTCACCAGCAATTGCTTTTCGTATCCCATTTCAATCAGCTTTGCAATCATTTGCACCCGTTCTCTATCCGATGCGAAGGAGCCGTTTAAAAGATTTCTGTTTCTTCTGTCAACATAATATTCTTTTCCGAAATTATCAAATTCGATTAAGGCACCTTCCTTTAGCACCGCTAAAATATACGCTTCGTCCAACAGAACATCAGTATGATTAATACATACTTTTTTAGGATTCGCCCCTGCTTTCAGGACAAGCTTTAACGCATTCAAACCTTCTCTTGTCCAAAGATTGGCATGAATATGCATTCCGAGGCCTGTATCCCTTTGCACCTTTCCTGCCGCTTTTACAGATTTCTCTTCAAACGGAGTCATGGTACCGCTTGTACCGATTTCACCGATAAAACCGGCTTTGCTATCCGTTCCGTCTATTCCGACGGCAATCTCCTCTATCATCTGCTCATACATTTGCTCCTCGTTTAATGCTCTGTCTGAAGGAGCCATTGCCGCATCGGTATACCATCCGCAACCTGCTACTATCATCACGCCACTCTGTTTCGAAACATTTAATAATCTTTGAATATCTCTTCCAAATTGTGCTGTAGTTGCATCGGCAAGCAAATTGCAGCCCGCTTTTTTCAACATCTTTAATTCTTCAATTTGAACATCATCCTCATCCATTGCCGCATTTTCAAGAACGGCATACGGATTCCTTGAAACCTTTCCAAAATTAGAAAGGCTCAATTTTTGATAAAAGTCCTCATCATCAATTGGAGAAACCAAAGAACGCATATCAAAAAATATATGCTCGTGCGGAAGCAAATACTCAATAGAATCTGCTGCAATCTCACCTGTTATCGTGGTTATCATTCACAACGCCTTCTTTCTTTTTTCTGAACTCACTCGGGGTTTTCCCCGTAATTTTTTTAAACGTTTTATAAAAGAATTTCACATCCATAAATCCGCAATCGCCCGCAATATCAAATACTGACCTTTTTGTAGTCAAAAGCAGCTTGCAAGCTTCTTCAATTCTTGTTCTTTGAATAAAATCGGTAACCGACATTCCTGTCGTTGTTTTGAATAACTGACGGAAATAGTCCTTACTCAAAAAAATATCCGTAACCAAGCTGTCAAGATGAATCGGTGTATTATAATTTTTTCTCATATATTCGATTGCTTTACTTACCACTTCCTTTTGTTCTTTTGTAGTAGAAGAAGTGGTTTTACGGTCAATTTCTCTGAAAATTTTAGTAATCAATTGAACAAGATATGCTCGAATCATATTGACAAAACCGCTTTGACGACAGGTATATTCCTCATAAATCTTACTAAAAATTTCGTGAAAATCTTTAGAACCCGTACGAATCAGATTCAAAGAATTATTTAAGGGTTCATTGGCATTAAACAAAGAATAAAATAAATAGGAGGATGCAAGAGCTGAAAAATCATTACTGTCAATCTCAGTAATTTCAAAAAGCTCCGTTGTGAACAACAAATCATAGGTTGAAAAAGGTTCTTCCGTATCTGATAAAGGAATAAAGGCATGGGGAACTCCGTAATTAACAATAATCAAATCCCCTTTTTTTACTTCGTAATTAATATCATCCATAAAATGTCTTGCACATCCTGAGATTACATACACAATCTCAATAAAATTATGCTTATGCATGACACCGATATTTTCGCCGTCTTCTTTTTCGATATGAATGTAAACCTGTTCTCCGTTTTTAAAATAATCTTTGGAATGAAGCTGTTTAACATCCTCGTACATGATTCAGCCTCCGCTTTTTTAAAAGAATGATATTATTATTGTATCATGTCTTAGTTCATTTTACAATGGTCAATTCGAATAAAACCAATAAATCTTCATCTTCGGATTGACCAAAAATGTAGAATCAAGGCTTTTCCACCACAACTGCGGTATGATGAAAATCTGCCATTTATATATAGTTCTGAACAAACGTGATTCGGAAGAGTATGCTTACCGAATCGTTAACGCAAAGGGATTTCCCCAAGGCATGGAAGCTTATTATGAGGGAGTTCTTCTGCACCCGGGTTTAAATGAGCTTATTAAGTAAACTTCATTGTTAAACTATCAAAAAATCGCTATCGGACAAATTGTCGATAGCGATTTTTATAGTTAGGCAAAACAACCTTAATCTAATGTTATTTCCGATTGAACATAAAATCATAAAGCCGATAGAAAAATTTATGCGTATGGTCACAACGCTCGTACCCATGAGAATAATGCGTTTCCCATAATTTGGTTTCATAATCGTATGTAACGCCGATTACAATACAATCACTACCATAAATAGGATAAACCTGCCCAATATACAAAACACCATTTCTTTTCTCGTATAAATTCACCCACGAAGCTTCGTATAAACTCCATATTTGTTCGGCTAATTTTTGTTGTTCTGTTTCTTTCGTGTCTTCCAATTTTGAAGATAATTGTTCTCTACCTTTTGTTGATTCAATATAAACGTATTTGTAGTCATATCCTTGGAAAGCATTTGCAATATTCGAAAGTATAGTTTTATTTTGTTCAAAGAATTCATTTACTTGCTCTAACTTAGACATATAGGGCATATTCGTTGATTCAATTTCATGAAATATAAATACAGAATACAAACTGATTGCAAGAAGAATAATAATACTCATTATTAATATCTTTTGTTTCATCATGATTTCTCCTTTAGGTCTGATTCAATTAAAACGCAACCAATCACTATATCGTTAAGAATAATTTCTTCTGATACATTATTTTCAATTCTTGTTTTGATTGTATCACAATAGCGTGTTTCTGTCAAGAAAACAAATCCTTCACAACACAAAAACAGCCTCCCAATTTTAGGAGGCTGTTTCGTGTTTTGCTTATTTGTTCAGCAGTCTCTTAATCAAGCTTGCTACCTCTGCACGGGTTGCATTTTCTTTGGGTGCAAAGGTATTGCTTGTCATACCGCTGATGAGTCTGGAGCTTACTGCACCGTCCACATAGTCTACTGCCCATTCAGAGATAGATGCCTTGTCATCAAATTGGTCAATCTTACCATTCAGAGGAGATTTTCCTAAGAACTTGTATGCCTTCATGATAACAACTGCCATTTCTTCACGGGTAATGGTATCGTCAGGACGGAACGCTCCGTCATAACCAACGATC
>JAZQHN010000362.1:0-3307 GCA_045540615.1 Clostridia bacterium | reverse complement strand
CTTGCTGAAGGATCAGGAAAATTGGAAGGTTGTTCTGACGGAAGATATGGAATTTACTGAAAACGGTGAATTGGTCATCGGCGGAACAAAGAATACTTTGGTTTCTTACACGGGTAAGAAATTTAAGAACGCTGAATTTTCCTTTAAGTTTAAGGCTGAAAATGTTGACCCGAGTGCTGCGGATGCGGAAGAAGCCTGGGTTGGCATGTATTTCAGACAGGATGATACTGACGGCATGGTATGGGTTGGCGGCAGAAACGGTTTCATGCTTGACTTGAAGCAACAACTGATTCAGCTGCAGGAATACAAACAGCCCGGTAAGACTTATGCAGAATCTATCTTGAATGATAAGAAAATTGAAATGGGTAAGGAATATGATGTAACCGTTGGTTTGTATGACATTCCCGATTCCGAACCCAAGGAATTATTGTTTGTATTAACCATGAATGGAGACACAATTTATTCTTCCAAATTTGCAAATAACGGTTTGTACGGAACAGAAGGTTACTTTGCGATCAATGCAGGAGACAATACAAGAGTAACCATTTCACCCTTCTATGCAGATACTGTAAAACTGGATAGCGTAATCGCTGATGCGGATGAATTTGCAGAAACTGCAGTAGCAGGTGACGGATATGGGGAATATGACGAAGCTGCTATGAAGGCATTTGAAGAAGCATTGGAAAATGCTAAGAAGGTAATGGAAAACGAAGATGCAGTTCAGGCAGAAGTTGACGAAGCTGCATTGGAAGTTCAGAAAGCTCTGAACGCTCTGAAAGCAAGCTCCACCGGTGTTGGTACTGTAAAGGCAGACGGTGAAGTTGTAATCAATTACAACCATGAAATCGCAGATATTACTGTAGATAAGGCTGTAAAAGATTTGACTGTTAAGCTGGATACCAAACAGCCTCAACCCGAAATCAAGATTACCTCTGAAGATGTTGAATTGTTCATTCCTCAGTTCACCGATATTTCTGGTGACTTTAAGGCTCCTGTAGAAGGAAATGCTCCTTCCGGAACCTTCAATGCAGGGGATGTCAGCAAGGTTTATGGTGAAGGTGGAGACATTGTAACAACCGACGAACCTGTCAGAATCGTTCTGAAGGGCGAAGCAGGAAACAAAGTTGCTTACAAGAATGAAAACGGTAAATATACTCAGATTATGAAGACCATTAAGGAAGATAGCGAAGAAGCTGCAGAAAAAGTTCTGACCGATAAGGTGAAGACTGTAAAACTGGAAAGCGGAAACGATATTATTCTGTATACTTACATGATGAGTGAATTTGTTACCTACGAACCCAAGGTAATTGAATCACCCACACCTACCCCTGATACTGAGGATCAAGGCCCCATTACAGGAGGTCAGAACATTACCATCGGCGGATTAGGCGGTGGCGGCGGAGCGGCTCAGAAGGAAGATGAGAAACCTTCCGCAACAAGCAGATTTACCGATATCATTGGCCACTGGGCAGAAAATGATATTAACGCAATGTTTAATAAGGGTATTGTAAGCGGTGTAACCGCAACAACCTTTGAACCTGACCGTTCTATCACCAGAGCTGAATTTGCAGCATTGATGGCACGTGCTTTGGGCTTGACCGCAGCAAATGACGATGCAGTATTTAGTGATGTATCTGCAAATTCCTGGTATAAGGAAGCAGTATCCGCAGCAGCTGCAGCAGGTTTGATCGTTGGTTATGACGGAGCGTTCCGTCCTAACGATACCATTACTCGTGAAGAAATGGCAGTTGTTATCATGAAGGCATACAAGTTCTTAGGAAAATCTCCTCTGAACGGTAAGATTGACCAGTTTGATGACAAGGCTTCCATCTCTGAATGGGCAGTAGATTATGTGGACGGTGCAGTAAGCTCCGGACTCATCAGCGGTATGAGTGAAGATACCTTTGCACCCAAAGAAAATGCAACCCGTGCACAGGTAGCAAGCTTGATTAAGAGATTATTAAATCACTAATTATCCAACTCCTTTTTAGGATTCACTGGGATAAAAAATCCCGAGGGTTTTTATTTGAAAACGCAAAAAACTATCCCTTTTTACTGCAAAGGTTGGTATAATCAATAGTTTCCATATAATTTTCGTTATAAAAGGCCTATTACCACGCCGGGTAATAGGCTTTTTATGAAATAATAAAAGTTATTGATTAAGCATCCATTTTTCTGTGAACAATTTTGATGATTTCAACAATAGGGATAATGAGGATTGCCAGACCAAATGCAATTCCGTATTCCAAAAGATCAAGGTGAGCAAGTTCAAATGCTTTTGCAAGAAAATCCACTTCTATCACAAGTGTGGTAAGCAAAAGAGATAATACACCTGCACCCCACAGCCACAAATTCTGACCTTTCATTTTGAAAATAGAACCATGAAGCGATCTCATATTGAACGCATGGCAAATCTCACAAAGAGAAAGTGTAAGGAATGCCATGGATGTACCCAGCATTTCTGCGGAATATGTTCCTGCGGCAATCGCATCTGCATGATGAAGATCTGCAAGCCAGTATCTTCCTAAAAGATAAGAAACCATAGTAATAATGGTTACAAGAACACCCTGATATGCAACTGCAAATCCCAGACCGCCTGCAAATATCCCTTCCTTACTATCACGGGGTTTCCGTTTCATAATACTTGCTTCCGGTTTTTCCATCCCGAGAGCAAGTGCCGGGAAACAGTCGGTGATAAGATTAATCCAAAGCAAATGGACGGGTGCAAAAATTGTAAATCCAAAAAGTGTAGCAAAAAAGATTGTCAACACTTCTGAAAGGTTAGAAGCAAGAAGAAACTGAATTGCCTTTCGGATATTGTCATAAATTCTTCGACCTTCACCAACAGCTGAAACTATGGTAGCAAAGTTATCATCAGCAAGAATCATATCAGCTACATTCTTGGTAACATCAGTACCGGTAATTCCCATGCCGACACCGATGTCTGCATTTTTAATGGAAGGAGCATCGTTAACCCCATCTCCTGTCATAGCAGTTACTTTACCCTTTTTTCTCCACGCATTAACAATTCTTGTTTTGTGTTCCGGCTGAACACGTGCATAAACCGAAAACTTTTCCACCGCAAAATCAAATTCTGCATCTGAAATTTCATCAAGCTCAGCACCGGTAATGGCTTGTGATGTGTCTGTAATGATACCAAGCTGCATTGCAATAGCAACAGCAGTATCCTTATGGTCCCCTGTAATCATGACTACCTGGATGCCGGCTTTTTTACAGTCTCTTACTGCGGAAATGGCTTCTTCTCTCGGCGGATCCATTATTCCCAGGAGGCCTGTGAATGTCAAAT
>JAZQHN010000361.1:0-6482 GCA_045540615.1 Clostridia bacterium | reverse complement strand
GTCAAAGGTAATCCACACATACTTGGTTCTGGTTCCGCAAGGCACAGGGATCACCGTTCCCCAACCACGATATCCTCCATCGTCATAATCACATTTTATGTGATGGCACTTAGAAAAATCTTTGGCATCATAAACATTGTACTGTGCACGTTTGTCAAAATTGGCACCGCAAATAAAATATCGTTTTCCTCCAATAAGAGTAAACATCCCGCCTGTCACCACATCATCCGAGCTTTTGGAAACAAGGGTATATCCTTCAAAGGGGTGATCCGATTCAAAGAGAAAATAACAGTACTTTCCTAATTCGCCGCCTTCCCAACGGCAAATGGTCATATACCATTTGTTTGTTTCCTTATCAAAGTAAAAATCCGGATCCTCGTCCCCTTCCATAGCGTAAAATTCCGTGTCCAAACTTCCTTCTTTGGATTTCATCAAGGTCACATCAATGACGTTAATTCCAAATCGAGGGTCTGACTCAAACTGGGCATGACCCAAAATATGGCCGTGGGAAAAGGATGCCATCCATATCTTCCAGTTTCCTTCCCGCCTGTCATAAATCAAAGAGGAAGCAACATCACCGCACCAATCCCCGTCTCCCGCATCAAAAAAGAGTACACCCTCCAAGTTAAATTCACAGGTAGAAGGATTCCAGGAAAGAACGGTCTGAACCATTTCCTGACCCAATCTTGAGGTCATGGTCATATAAAGCTTTCCCTGTTCCATCAAAGGCATTCCGTCCTCGTATCGAATCGGCTTCATATCAGCCTGAGACAATCCTGCATCAAAATAGCTTTCCGCTTTTGAAATTGAAATTTTGCCATCTTGACAAAATGCGGTGTACAAAGCAACCGTAGTATTTCGAAATACCTTTTCGTTTTTCAATGGAGCTAATTCATCTATGCTGATAAAATCAATCGGTTCAATCTTATCATCATACCGCAAAAACACATCCAGGCAATTACCATGATGCAAAGTAACTATTAAAGACATTCCTTCTTTACAATAAGGTATTGCCTCTGAAATTCTCTCTGTTTTGGCACCTAAGGTATAGAATAGTTCTATATAATCCCCTTTCCGTTCCATAAAAACATCGAGGGTTTGATTTAAGATACTGCATTGACAGCAAAAGCTGATCCCCCCACGGGCTTTGTCGTCCATTTGCTTTACTGTAATTTCATGGGTACTGTAGGGAACATATCCGCCTAATAACCGTCTGCAATAAGTTCCTTCTTTTCCCTCTGAAACATAGTGATTCCCAATCAAAAACTCCTGCAAACAACCTTCCTTGGAAAGAACAGGGTAAGGATCACCTTTTTCATTCGAAATCCAATCCTTATAAAAGCTCATTTCAGAAAGTTTCAGCTTCGTATTTTTATAAAGATTTACAGAAAATTTCCGTTTGAAGGTCATAGTATTAATTGAGTTCATTGCTTTTTCCTGCCTTTTTTATAATTAATGCATTTGCATTGATTATACCATAATTTCGAAGAAATTTGGTATAATTGCCCATGTGCGTTTCCGAAGCTCTGCGAGGAAAATTTCGCACGGGCATCAATTTTTATAATCAATGCATTTGCATTTATTATACCATAACTTTCCTAAAAATGTCAATGTCTTCTTATGACCGATTCCAAAGCATATCGCAAGGCATCAATGGAATGGTTGTCCCGGTCAGGAAAGCCTGAAATTACACGTCCCTTTCCGTCCTGTTCATATTCATATTCCAAAAACTCTTTTGCCGCCTCCGGACATCTTACAGGGTCAATGATAATTTCGTTGAGGGAGGACAGCCATTTCATAGAAAATTCCACACTTCCCGGTCCCTTTCTCGCCTTTCTCATAAAGAATCCCATTTCCCGAAAATAATTCACGGATTTCGGTCCTTCTCCGCCGCTGTCTGCCATTATTTTGTCGTTATCGGTTACATGATGTTCCCTCAAAAGCTCTCCAATTTTATCGTTTGTCAGCTTATGTCCGCTGATTTCATCAAATAATAGTACCTTTTTTTCATTTGCAAGATACCCTGCGGCAACATATCGAAAGGGGTCAGGATACCAGCCCCAGTCAATCCCGCGGTAAACACGGTCAAGAGCTTTGATTTCTTCCTCGGTAATCTCCCGTAAGGTCACATTATCAAACACAGCACCGCCCGTACCATTGGCCTCTCCTAAATATTCATGAGCATATCTGTCAGGTCGGGTTTGTTTTAAATGCTCTGCATCCTGAAGAAATTTTTCTCCCAGCCATTGGGCAGGAACGGACAGGTAATTGCTTTTATGGCTAAGCATTCCATCCTTGGGGCGTTTGGCGTATAAATTCACCCACGCCTTGTTGGAACGGGGAGGATTAAAGCTTTTGAATACCAAAAATTCTCCTTCACCTCTTAACACGGACTGCTCAATATTTCTGATTTCCTCCTCCGACTCAAACTGATCCAACTCTTCAAACCACAGTACACCGATAAATCCGAAAGATGGCTTAATGGATTTTAATTTTCCCGGATCATCAGCACCTCTGAAATAAATTTTCTGACCCGTTTTTTTATATTCAATTTCCAGAGGACTGGATTTGCATTGAAATTCCGACTCTAATCCAAGCATTCCGATTGCCCATTTATACTGGGCATATACGCTGTCACGCAAGGTATCCTTCACTCGTCTGCAGGCAAGAATGTGAAGATTGGGATTGCTAAGCATCAGTTCCAGTGTAACCAGACTGATAAAGGTGGATTTACAGCTTCCCCGTCCTCCATAAAGCAAATATTCGCTGTGCTCACGGCTTCGGATATCGCGGTATATGTCCAAAAAGGAAGAGGTTAGCAAATGAGCAGGCAAACGGAAGTCAGAAGAATCTTCTTGTTGAGAACGAGTTAGCTCTGATAATTCCTTCAAAGCAGAAACCGTGGTTTTTCCCGCTGTCTGCTCCAGCAAGCAGATGGCAAGATACATGATGTTGTTCCGTTCTTCCGCAGGTATCTTGTATTTATCAAACAAAACGGTTTGATCACAAGGACTTTGAATCAGCTTTGATAAATATTGAGTGAGTTGTTGCATCTATAATCTCCTTTCTTATTCTTTTTGTTTCGTATTAGTTTTTTATTCTTTTTATTTTTATATAAAGGGGCTACTGTTGGAGCTACTGTGAAGGCTACTGTCAAAGCTACGATTAGAGTCACCGACGGGGTCGCCGCTAAAGTTCCCCTCCGGGTCACCCTTACAGTTACTGAGAATTTTTTTGATTTGCTGTTGGGCAAGATAGACCCGTTCTTCAAGCTCTCTCATTTCCTCACTGTGATATGCAATCAAGGTACACACAGGCACCATTTCGTAAACGGAAAGTTCTTTGGAATGTTTTGCCTTGGTCAGCTTAATCAGACCGTTTTTTATCAATTCTTCTCTCGCCTTTTTCAAACCGCTGAGGCTCAGTCCCGAATCCACCATCAGTACATGATTGGGTACCGAAAATTTCCGTTTCCACCCTGCCCGATTATTTGCCGCCATCAGGGCATACCATAAAGAAATTTGTCCCGATGATAAGCCATGAACCTGATTAAAGCGCTGAAATGTCATAATTTCCTGTAAGTAATTCATAGAAAACTCCTCCCTGAAATGAAAATAGGGAACCAAAATTCCCCCTATACTTTTATTATACCACAGAAAAGTTGCCATGACTTGCACTCTTTTTCATGGCATAAAAAAAGGCTTTGAAAAAAGCCTTGCAAATTTTCTGTGAATATGATATACTAATTTTGCCAAGTTTTTTAATTGTTTCATTTTTGGAAAGAATGCTATTTTTATTTCGGTAAAAATGTATTCTCTGTTTTTCGTGTTCTTTTCTAAATGAAACGAAAATTAAAAACTTGGCGGTGCAGAGGAATACATTTTTCATGCGTTGTCCTCTGTGACAGCGCATTTTTTATTCTCTGCATTCTCTGTGCCGCCAAGCCATTTGAAAAGGAGGTGTTGCAACAATGCGACACCTCCAAAGCTTATCCTGTGATCATTTGTCCATTCGACAAATACAGATTTTCATAATTTAATTGTTCAAATTTTACACCGTTTATGATTGTTTTTCCGAAATAATCGGTGATGACCCCATTTAAAATTGCATCACAGATAACGCCGGCATTGGTCACATAATGACTCTTGTGATAAGCACCTGAGCTTTCATAGGTCTGAATCCAATCCTCATCCAGATAATCAGCCTCTTTCAGCCGTTCTATACCTTCCCAAAAGCCTTCGCTGTCCCCCATGTGAGCCGAGGCAAGAAGGCAGTCAGGCACCGTCCAGCCAAAGAAGAAATCACGGTCCGATTCACGGCACAAAGAAAACCGGTTCTGATATGCCCTTTGTTCCCATTCGTTTAACGCTCCCACAGGCAAAAAGGAAGCGGGACAAAGGGGTACGGGATACTGCATTTTCCCAAAGGCAAACTCAGCCTTATCACACTCATAAGTCATATACATGCCCTCAGGATGTTGAAGCTTATCAAAGGCAAGACCATCTGACAGTTTTTCCTTCCATTCTTCCAGTTCTTTGCATGGAATCCGTAATTCCTCCGCCATTTTCACTGCAGTTTGCAAACAGTAGCGGGCAGCATACAAAGCACAAAGATAGTTTTTATTGTTCATCCCCGCACTTTCATCCTGACTCATGGAAGGCGTCAATGAAATCCCCCAGGTACTTCCCTCTTTTTTCAACACAGAATTGTAAAATTGAGCACTTTGATACACTATGTCCCAAGCATATTTTCTGCTCCAGGATTCCTCCTTCAAAACCCGTGAGGTTTCATAGGCAAGCTTGGCAGGATAGGCGCTGTTATGAATTTCAAACTGATAAATATTAGGGGCTTTGTTTTCAGGAAAGAGATTCCAACCGTCACCAATGGGAAATTCCCATGCCCACATGATGCCCTCTGCATTGTAAATCCGTTTGGTATAGCTTTGCATCGCATCAATGTAGCTATGATAATATTCCACCTTGGCTTTTAAAATATCATGATGACCCAATTTCAGCAAAAGAGGACAAAGATATTCAAAATCCTGAGGAAAATGAAGCATCCATGCCTTCCCTGCCCAACCCATGGGCGGTGCAATAAAACGATTTGTAGGAGAATGGCTGCAAAGAACACTGTACACTCCACGGTAGAAAAATCCCAGCAGTTTTTGATCATCAAAAGAAATTCTTGCCTTTCCCCACCGTTGATGCCAGCCTGCAATTGCTTCCTCCTTCCAGGTTGCGGGGTTCAGATGAAATTCATCGCAAAAACCAAATACAAGCAAGGCTTTTCCTTCTTCTCCCAAGAAAGAAACATTTATTCTTCCCTTCTGATAAGTACAAGCACCGTCACCGAACACTTTGAGAATTGCTGTTTTTTTTGCAGTTCCTGCGGTGATTGTTACAACACATTCCCGGTTCTTTTCCTCAATCAACTCAAATTCAGAATGCAACCATTGCTTATAACTGAATTCATACTCCTCCATGGGAGTAAAAGAAAGAGCGGGACAGTCTCCCTTAAAAGAAACCTCAATACCTAATAAATCCCGTTTATAAGGGTGAAAAAAGTGGGTGGTTGTAAGGGAATAGGAGTCCCCGTCTAGTTTGGTAGTCAGCGTACCGTCAAACAAATCCAGTTTTTGATGGGCTTGCACGGCTTCAGGGTGAAAATTCAGATAGGAAATCTGCACCGCTTTGGCATAAAAATCCATTCCAAACACGCCCTTGTGATAAAAATCACCGTGCATCAGACCCGTTTCCGTCTGACCGTAGCAGTCAAAGCAACCGCCAAAATCACCGCTTCCCATGTACAAAGATAGTGGTGTTCCTGTATTTTGGGTTCGTTCAATATTTCCTGTTCGTATTAACTCACTCATAGGTGATACACCTCAAGATTCAATGTGTCAGGATTGATCACCCGACTGGAACAAAACTTAATTTTATAAGAGGTTTTCACCGTTTCGGGCAGAGTGACAATCTGTTCCCTGTGAGGGGTGGTTCCTTTGTAAATCGTATGATAATTCAAGCCGTCAAATGCCTCAAAGGAATATTCCCAAAGTCCCGTTCCGTTAAATTTAATGGTATTAAAGGGATAAATTCCGCCAAATTCCAGCTCCGCTTCATGTTCTGTTACAGTGAGCTTTGCACTCTTTCCCTTTGCCAGGTCCACACCCGTTTTCAGTCTTTCTTCCTCTGCAAAAACAGAGGTATCCAAATAATACAAACCAAAGAAGTTCAGCAAGGGTACATCCTTGGAATCATACACCACAATCCGTAATGTATCCGTTTCCACTGTTTCAAAATAGTCCGCCCATTTATAGCCGATGCACCGACCCTCATACAGGGTTTTCCATCTTCCCTCCAAAGCTTGGATTCTGAATCCGCGGATTCTGTGACCGTAACGAATCATTTCCCCGATTTCAAACATATTGAACCGTTCTTTTTTGCTCAGCTTAATCTCCAAAGTCACTTCCTTCGACTTAGGAG
>JAZQHN010000360.1:0-3934 GCA_045540615.1 Clostridia bacterium | reverse complement strand
TCAATGCTTCTGAATATCCTTTTTGTTTCAGATGCTTTAATAAGCTGTCCCAGGAATCAGGTGCATATCCTAAACCAAAGCCTTTCATAACCGACTCTGTTAGTCCTCTGTTTAAAAAATATGCTCTTGCTTCATCCCCTTGCACGGAATAGAGCTTGTCGTGAAAAAACAGAGCAGCCTCCCGATTCAGACGATATAACTGTTCCT
This sequence comes from Clostridia bacterium, assembly GCA_045540615.1. Lineage (GTDB taxonomy): Bacteria > Bacillota > Clostridia > HGM11514 > HGM11514 > SIG438. The sequence goes on along the minus strand of JAZQHN010000360.1, from coordinate 3,727 downwards.
TTTCTGAAGCAGTTTTCTTATCTTCGGCAAAATTTTGTTGTTCCGGCACAGGAATATGAGCTCTTTGCGCCAGAAAACGAATTGCTTCCACAAAATCCAGATGCTCTATCTTCATAACAAAATCAAGCACCCGTCCGCCTTCTCCGCAACCGAAACAATGATAAAACTGTTTTTCGGCAGATACGGAAAACGACGGTGTCTTTTCATTATGAAAAGGGCAAAGTCCAAGCAGATTCCGACCGGACTTTTTCAACGGTACATATTCAGAAATCAAATCTGCAATTTCATTGGCATCGCAAACCTGATGAATAAAATCATCTGAAAAAAACAATCCACCGTCCCCGCTTTCACCCAAAAATGTTTTCAAAATAACTATTTCGACATAACCCGCAAAAATCCTTTTAATTTTTAAAAGTATTCCACCCGCATTGTTTCCGTCCTACAGATTTTTATACATATAAAATAATTTTTCTTCTGTTTTTCAGGCTAAAAAATCGAGGACTTTTCATCCTCGATTCTTCACGGGAACAAATTTACATCCCCTTTTTTACACTGTAAGAGTTCCACTCTCAGAAATTAATAATAACAAAATTTCTTCTTGTTTCCCGTTATTTGCATTCAAATAAATTAAATATTCATCTTGATCAATTTTTCCTTTAAATTCATAACAGAGTGTTTCCTCCTTGGTTTCTAAAGGTACAATTGCTAAGGATTGAGATTCAACATCCATCACTTTTGATGCAATTTGTTTTGCTTCCTCTGCTGATAATTTTATTTCTCCAACATTTCTGTTTTCTCGATGATTCATTAAATAACCGTTACTTTCAAATCCAACGATACTTCCATCTTCCAAAGAAACTTTCACCTTAATTAAATCAGGATACATTACAACGTTGTCTTGGCTGTATGCAAAATTAATCAGTACTGTATTTCCGATTCGTTCATAATAACTTTCCTTCATATTTGAGTATTTATGATAACTAAGAAATTGTTTAGCAGATTCGATTGCTTCTGAAGTACTTATTTTTTCTGCTTTTACAACTTTATCGCTTAACATCCATACCGGATAACCGCCTTTTTTACTAATTGCGATTTGAATCATTTCTTTTTCGGTTTCAACAGAAAAGCAATATGCAGAAATTGTTCCGTCTCCTTCCGGAAGAGGTTGAATTTCATTGATTTTTTTGTCATATAAAAATTCACGAGCTATCATCTGAGCCTCGGAAGAAGATATTTCCGGTAAATCCTGTAAAAACACCGATTTTTTCTGATAGATATGTTCAGAAAACGGACCGTCATAGATTAGTGATGGATAATCAGAAAATTCCTTTTCCACCGTTTCCATATTATCCGAAAACCCAACTGTTTCTTTTTTGAATAAAGACTTTTTTGCTTTTGAAAAATTCAGTTTTCCATCGTACAAATCATTTTGTAATTTGCTTAATGAATGATACAAGGTATTTGCATATCTTCCCAGTTCGTTCATTTTTTGTTTTTCCTCAATGGTAATTGCTTGTCCATCCAACATTTTTTTTGATAAACTGTATGTGTAATCCCCTACCTGTGATAAAAATTTTGCAGTTTTTTCCAATTCAATATCGCTTAGAGGTAATTGACTCAGATTTTCCAAAGCAAATGATGATTTTTTCCATAAATCAGATGATAATGATGTCATCTGAAACGAATCTGTAACCGCTTTCCCTTTTTTTAATTCCAATTCAATATTTCCTACATAATCAAGCAAATCACTAAAAGAACGATGATATTGATTATTCAACATAATTTTATACTGTTTTGCACTGCTATATTGAAAAATTCCAAACGAAGCAATCAATACAAGAAGAACCGTAAAGACAGCATATCCGTAATTTCTTTTTTTCATTTTATAATCTACTCCCTATTTTTTTGATTTTTTCCTTTACGATATCATAATAATCAATTAATTTTAAACGAAATAGCACTTGATTTTGTTCAGAGCAAATAAACTCCAATTCTTCTTTAGAAAGTTCATTTTGCAGAGAAACCATTTTTTCTTCATCAATTTCTTCAATTGCAGGAATGCATAATGAGGGATAAAGAACACTCCACCAATTTTCCCCTTTTCCCTCTCCGATTATAAGTTTAAATGAATCATATTCTCCGGAAGGAAAGGATAAATTTAAATATCTTTTATTCGGGAAATTCTCTTTTCCGTATGTTAACATCAAGCTTTCGCTGCAATTATTTTCTTCCAAAACCCTTCGTGCAGAATTCAGCAATAAATCCTGATGCAATAAAAGAATATCGGTTGTAGAAGATTTATCCGTCTTACGAGGCAACAAATCATCAATTTGTTTTAAAACTTCATCGCGTACCTTCAATTTCATTTGTTGGTCATAGAATGAATTACTGTTTGCCACAATATGCAATCTCAAGGTGTGTTCTGATAAACTATCAACAACTTTATTCCCGGAAATCCATGCTGTCATCAAAAAAAATGCAAGCCCCATACACAAATAAATTTTTTTCATACTGATCCCCCTTTTTATGATTTCATTATGAGCCAAAAAGTGGGTTATTATGCAAAGTTTTTTAAAATAATATTGCAAAAGCGGGAAAAAAAGTGTATAATATTCCATGAGGTGAGATGATATGGAAAGAAAAAGCTATGCAAAAATTAATTTAACTTTAGATATAACCGGAATTTTAGAAAACGGATACCATTCTCTTTGCATGATTATGCACAGCATCAATCTGTATGATACAATCAGGATTACAGAATCCAATTCAAAAACCATAGAATTACAAACCAATTATTCTTTTATTCCGACAAACGAAAAAAATCATGCCTTCCGTGCCGCACAGCTCTTCTTTGAATATACAGGTATCCAAAATAAAGGCATTATAATTGATATTCAAAAAAGGATTCCCGTCAGTGCCGGATTGGCAGGCGGAAGCTCAAATGCAGCAACAGTACTGAATATGCTGAATGAGTATTATAAAACAAAATTATCCAAACAGCAATTATGTGAAATCGGATGTAAAATCGGAGCAGATGTTCCATATTGTATTCACGGCGGAACAATGTTAGCGGAAGGAATCGGAGAACTATTAACCCCTATTTTCTCCATGCCTGCTTTACCTATTGTTTTGGTTAAACCGAATTTCGGTATTTCGACTCCGGAATCCTTTCGGCGTTGGGATTCATTGGAAACGCCCGTTCATCCTGATACCAAAAAAATGTTAAATGCTTTAGAAAATAAAAGCAAAGAAGAAATCGGAAGATGCCTTTGTAATACATTAGAGGCAGCAACATTTGATTTGATAGAACAAACAAGGGAAAATCCCATTCCAAAAATAAAAGAAACCATGATGGAATGTGGTGCATATGGAGCATTAATGAGCGGTAGCGGTCCAACGGTATTTGGTTTATTTCCAACAGAAAATGCAGCGAAAACTGCAGCGAATAAATTAAGATCATCATCAAATAAAGTCTTTGTTACGTCCACTTAAAAAACTGTAGGTAGCTTTTGCTTTTTAACAGATAATGATCAGAAATTCTCGCACAAAAAGACACGGGTAAATATAAATTCCCGTCCCGCAAAATCGGTGAATCTGATAGCTTTTTTATTTTGTTTTTTACCACCGCATAACAATATCCTGATGCAGCATAAGAAAATTCTTCTTCTTTTTTGATCACAACAGATAAATCAGATTCGCATTGCCAAAATTCATATTCATCAGAAAG
>JAZQHN010000359.1:0-4784 GCA_045540615.1 Clostridia bacterium | reverse complement strand
CATCCCCCATTTGCTTGTAACCAAATTCATTGGGGTGCACCCAATTGCTGTGGTGGGTAACAAGTTGGGGATGGTAAAGATTTGCAGCCGCTGCCTGAGTGGAAAATCCGTGAACAGGGTCTATGGTCAGCAGCATGGGAGAAATGAAAACATGCTCCATTCCTTCAAATTCCTCCAAAATTGCCTGTCCCAGGCATTGGATATGATAATTGTACTGTTTTACGGAGCTCCAGCAATTCAGTTTACTACCCCAAGCATAGGAATCTGCTCCCAAAACGGGTAAATTAATAATAATCTTAATAGAGGAATCATACTCCCAAACAGATGTCATCAGCTGTTTCATGTAAGAAATAATGCTGTTGATGATTTCTTCTCCTTCTATATAAGGGGTATACTGCAATTCATTGCACCCGCTTAACACAGAAACCGCATCTACTTTTCCGATTTGATATCGCTTAATGTATTTTTCAAAATCAAACTCAAATTTAGGATGTTCTTCATATAACGTATCGTCGGTTTCCCCTTTTTGATACAATTTCCCGTCCCGATAATAAATTTGCCCTACTTCGGGCTCCTCCATAGGAAATCCGGTATAAGAATAGGTATGATTGGCAGTGTCCTTCAACATTTCAAAAAAAGAAACATCGCCAAAATAGCGGTCCACACCTTCAGGGAACAAAAAGGGAGAGATGCCCCAATGATCTGCATAACGGGTAAAATAGTCAGACAGTTTCCAACCGCCCCGCCCCTCATAATAAATCAAACCGTTAAAGGTACGGATTCCCTTTGTTTTTATATTGTAAAGCTTGGTTGCCATATGAGTCACATAGATCCCGTTATGAGTCATACTGTCCCCAATACAAAGAAGAGAAAAGGGCGGCTCTGTAAAGCTCTTTTCATAAATCTCAACCTTGCATTCTTTTTTGGCAAGCAATTCTCCGTATTGTCCGTATACCAAAACCTCCAAAGGAAATTCTGTCACCTCATCGGGAAACTCATTGATGCACCATCTGTCCCCATAATTTTTCCCATATTCGCAACCAATCTGAATATCGTATTCGGAAGAATAAGGAACAATCATATTGGAAAAATACAGATTATACTCTGCCGCATTATTTTTAATATCCTGATTTTTCTGATCCCTAACAATAGGCAAAATCTTTGGTAAAATAATAGTCAAATTTTTTATCATTCAAATCACCTCATAAGGATTTTTCTATATTGTATCAAAATTACATATCATTGTCAATAAAAATTATCCCTTCTCTGATTGACTATACGAAAAAAACATGGTATAATTGGGATATTACGAATATGAAATAAAACAATAAACGAGGAGAAACAATGAAACTTGGATTAACCTTAGAGGGCGGTGCAAGCCGTACCTATTTTTCCGTAGGCGTCATGGATGTCCTTCTGGAAGAAACTATTATGGCAGATGTGGTGATAGGTGCATCCGCAGGAATTGCCAATGGGGTCAGCTATGTCTCCCGTCAGAAGGGGCGGAGCCTGGAGCTGGGACTTCGGTATTTCCCTGATAAACGGTACATGGGATGGCGGCATCTATGCAACCCCTTTAACAGAAGCTATTATAACATTCCCTTTGTCTTTGATAAAATCCCCAATCAATATCTTCCCTTTGATTATCATACGTTCAAGGAATTTAAAGGAGAAGTGCTGGCGGCGGTAACCAATATTGAAACGGCTCAAACGGAATATCTGCCCGTTACGGGAGAGGATACTACCTGGAAAACCCTTGTGGCAAGCTGTGCTCTTCCTTTGATGTTTCCTGTTATTCAGTTAAACGGAAAACGATATATGGACGGAGGAATTTCCAACCCCATTCCCGTGGAGGAAGCCATAGGGCGGGGATGCGATAAAAATATTGTGATCATCACCCGTGAACGAAGCTATCATAAAGAAAAGGAGCAAGGGGCAGGCTTGGCAGGAGCTTTGCTCTATCGGTATCCAAAATTCCGTAAGCTGCTTGCAAGACGGGCAGAGGAATATAACATTGCTCATCAAAAAATTCTGGAAATGGAACAACGGGGTGAAATTTTCCTCATTGCTCCGGAAAATACCGACGGCTGGACCAGAACAGAACGAGAGCCTGAAAGATTACAGGAAATGTATGACTGCGGTGTGGCTCAAATGCAAAACCGCATGGCAGAATTAAAAACCTATTTAAAAGGAGAAAGCAAATGAAAAAGGACAGTATTGTTACAATATTAAAAGGAGCATGGATTGGCGGCACCATGACCGTTCCCGGTATCAGCGGCGGCTCCATGGCAATGATTTTAGGGATTTATGACCGTCTGATTTCTGCCGTGAACAATGCGGTGAAATTTAAAAAAGAAAGTATTTTGTTTTTACTTCAGTTTTTAATCGGTGCAGCGGCGGGATTGGTGCTCTTTTCCAAAGCAGTTCCCTTTCTTCTGAATCAATTCCCCCTTCCCATGCACTTTTTCTTTATCGGCTGTGTGGCAGGAGGAATCCCCATGATTTTCCGTGCGGCAAAGGTGAACAAATTTTCATGGAAAATCATTGTATATCTGATTCTCGGTATTTTGTTGGTCACCCTGATTGCCATGATTCCAAAAGGTTTGTTTGTATCAAAAGAAGGATTTTTGGGAATCATTCTTCAGCTGGCTGGCGGCATTATTATCGCAGCAGCCCTGGTGTTGCCCGGCATCAGCGTATCTCACATGCTTTATATGTTAGGACTTTATGAAACAGTAACAGAGGCGGTGGGGAATCTGGATGTCCTTTCCATTCTGCCCTTAGGGATTGGAGTTGTATTGGGCATTTTGTTAACCGCAAAAATAATGGAAAAGGCCATGATAAAAGCCCCTCAATTTACATATCTTGTGGTTCTTGGCTTTTTGTTGGGCTCGGTTCCCGAATTGCTCCCCATAGGGGTTTCCGTTACCCTTCTTTCCGCCCTTATCAGTCTGATTATGGCAGTAGCAGGATTTTTCTTTGTTTTCCTGATTACCAAAAAAGAAGCTCTTTCATAAAAACAGAAAACAACCGCTTGAAAAATTCGTTCTTTTTCAAGCGGTTTTTAAAAGATAAACCTCATTATTTTTGTTTTCTTATTTTCTTTTATGCTGGCGGTAGACTGTCTTTTTCGCTGATCTGAAGGGGCGGAGTACCCGCCCCTGATTTATTGTTTAATTATATATACTTGTTGGATCTAACCAAAATGTTCCGGTTGTACCAAGCAATATATTGTTATACAAATTACCATAGTTATCCAAAGTTTTTTCCCAATACACTTGAATTTTACCGCTATTATAATCTATTGCTTTGACAATTCCATATTTTGTATATTTAAACACAATGTTTTGATATACTCTCTGACCTACATAAAATTTTGAGAGTGCTGCTTCATTTTTATTTCTTTTTTCAGCCTCTTTAGCTTCCTTTTCTTTTTTTGCCGCTGCTTCTTTTTGTTTATTCTTTTCAGCTCGATACTCAGATGTATTTATAAGCCATTTATATGTATAATCAGAATTTATAAACAAAGTACTTGTTATGCTATCCCAAGTATATGATACCCCCATATTATTTATTAAAAAGTTATTGGGAATCATTATTCTTCCATTTATAATTGTAGGAACAACATCAAGTCCATACCATTTGCCATTTTGATCAAATACACTTGCTTTCCCAACGGTAAAATGATATGTTTTTTTATCGTTATACAATTTAAATTCGTTTTCATTACGTGAACAAGAAAATCCGAGCTCTCCGGCAATATCTAAAATGGGAAGCATATCAAATCTTCCTATTGTTGCAAATTCCCTTGTCACATAAACATTGTTAACGTACATTCCCGTTGGTTTGGCAGAGACCACTACCCCGCATGCAGCTATAATTGTAAATACAAGTATTGCTGAAATAATTTTTTTCATAATAAAACCTCCATTTTGCATAATTATTTTGCACCATTATTGCTTTAATGATAAATTAACCCCTCCGTTCCTCATTTAAAATTAACAAAAAGTGCATGAATCAGATAAGGAAAAGGAAAATATATATATTTTATCCTTAATCTTTTTCTATTTTAACACACTTTCCACTATTTGTCAACTATATTCCACATAAAGTAATTAAATTTGTTGTAAAATGTTCACAGATAGTGGAGGAGATATTATGATAAAAGAATTTTCGGAAACCCTTAAAAATCTTCGTAATAAAAAAGGACTTACACAGACACAGCTTGCAGAAAAGCTATGGCTGAATAAATCCATTATTTCAGCATACGAAAATCAACAGCGTATGCCTTCGCTTGATGTTTTAATTAAATTGTCTTATGAATTTAACGTTTCAATGGAATATCTTCTTGGAATTAGAAAAGAAAACACCATTGACATAACGGGCTTAAAAGACGAACAGATTTCAATTATTGCACAGCTAATTGAGGAATTTAAGAAAAGTAACAAAAAATTGTAAAAAGTCAGGCAAATACCCGCCCTGTGTATCTTATAATTAAATCGGTTTTATGTTTTCGCGAAGTGTTTCTTACAGATATGTGTCAACTCCGTTTTCTGCCTGAATTATAACACTGTGCAACATTTGGTTAATTTTTTCTATATTTTGTTCTTGACGAATACCCCCATAGGGTATATAATAATAGTGGAGGTGGAACTATGGAATGTTGTAAAACCAAAAAAAGAACAGAGCAAGAATACAAAAAATTAATCAACCGATTAAATCGAATAGAAGGGCAGATTCGGGGCATTCGGGGTATGGTAGAAAAGGATGTCTACTGTACCGAC
>JAZQHN010000358.1:0-5055 GCA_045540615.1 Clostridia bacterium | reverse complement strand
ATGCTTGGAAGCCTCTTCTACCAAGGAATAGGCTTTTTTGGAAACATCTGCAAAAGGACCGTACAAATCATCATAATACTTATTGAGCAGAGCAGAAACATCCTCATCACTGTTCCAAGAAAGCTTTGCGTACAAATACTGCGTCTGTGTTCTCATTCCCCATTCAAGCATAGGAAGATGCATATAAGTAGTCCCTGTAATCCCTGCTTTGGAATAATATTTTAAATCTTTTTCTACCTTATCCGTCATCAGCAAGGGAAGGTCCTCAAATTTGGAAACATTATAATATTCCAAAATCATCATGGGCATATCTTTCCATGCAGTCATTACTTTATCATAATAACTGTTGTAGCTGCATTCTTCCGAATGCATTTCATGTTCATAACAACGAAGAATGGGAGCATAAGCCACATAATCTCCTGAAGTTTTCAGATTTTCAGGCACACCGTTTTCAGGAGGCAAAAGAGAGGTTGTTCCTTCGTAAGAACAAAGAACCATACGAATAGGATGATCCAAACTGCCTCGCTCTGTTTCTTCGTCAAACCTCTTTCTCAGATAAGAGAAAAAATTCAAGGTCTGATCGGTACCATTTCCCAATGCTTTGCATTTTTCACATTGGCAAGTTCCTCCCCAGGTATCAAATCCCCAGACATCCAATCGATCCGCTTCATACCAATCCGTCTTTGCATGTTCTAAAAGGCTTTGAAACAGATGCTCCATCAAATCAGTATTACTCATACAAAACTGAACATGAAGTGCGTTATCGGCTGTAATTTCTTCCTCACGCTGTCCGTACCAATCAGGATGAGCCTCCAACATCGTCTGACCTGTTTCAACTGCTTTTTTAGGATCCAAAATCCGTTCAAAAATATGACCCCCTGCTTTAAACTCCATTCCTAACTTTCGTTGGAGTTTCCAGGTATTGGCACGATATGCCGCCATATTCATCTTATTTCTTGCCATCCACAAAAAAAGCTGTGCAGAATCTTTTAAGGGACCTTCAAACTCAAATCCTCGTCCCAAAGGCATAGAGGGAGCATAATCCTTACATTTGGGAACCTGCAATTGTTCGCAGGATTCAGGAACAAATTCTTCCCAAGGAGAATACCAACGAACTCCCTGTGCTTCCAATAATTCATAAACACCGTAAAGCAAACCTTGTCTGCCGTTGGCAGAAATAATAATCTGCTTATCTTCCGATTGTATGGAAAAACACTGACCTTCGCCTACCTCTGACTTCAGAATAACACTTTCTTCTCCCGGTTCATCCGATACCTGTGCAGAAAGTCCCATACGGTTTAAATAGGTGATCAGTTCTTCTGCCGCAAAGGAAAGAGTACATCTAGTTGCCTTTTGAGGTTCTTTTCTAAAATTTATTGTCTCTTCTTCATGTGCCCATAAACGGTAATAATTGGCACCCTTTTCATAAGGCAATACTACATTTATCATAGATTCCTCCTACAGCAAATCTGCTCCGCTGTCCTTATCACAATACATAGTTACACTCTTATGACGACGCATAATGGTTGCAGGGCAATTTTCTGTAATTTCTTCGTGCACCGTTCTGGTAACTGCTTCTCTCTTGGTGGGTGCAGGAACTACGCAGAATAAGTGATCTGCTTTCACCAGTGCAGGAATGGTCAAAGAATAAGCATATTGAGGTACATCGTCAAAGGTAGGGAAGCAACCGTCGTTTACCTGTTGCTGACGGCATACATCATCCAAAGTTACTTTTTTCAAGAGCTTGGTGTCATTAAAATCTGCTTCACCGGGATCATTAAATGCAATATGACCGTTTTCACCGATGCCCAAGCATACAATATCAGTAGGATACTGACGAAGAAGCTCTTCATACTGATCCTGATGCTCAGAAATGTAATAAACATGACGGAAGGGAACCAAATCAAAAATATGTTCCTTCAAGAAATGCTTAAAAGTTTGAGGCGCATCACTGTCCAATCCTACATATTCATCCATATGAAACGCGTTCACTCTGGACCAATCAATTTCCATTTTAGAAAGTTCTGCAAGCATTTCATTTTGGGAAGGAGCTGCAGCGAATACCACATTAATATATTCCTTGGTTTCTAACAGCTTGTTCATGCACGCAGCAGCATCCAAAGCAGCTGCTTTCCCCATTTCTGCTCTTGTTTCAAATACACATACATTCAATTCATCTTTCTTGAATTGTTTCAGAAGACCCATAAGATCTACTCCTTTCATTTTTTAATTCATTATTTTTTCTAAAATTTTGATTGACTTTCCTCTCACAATAATGATATAATAACTATCATTCGGAGGTGAATCATTTGCTAGACAATCAAAAATCTTATTCCATTTACCGGGATATTTCTAAACCTGTTATTATTTGTCATCACACTAAGGAAGTCCCTTTTATTTCCATTCCTCATTTACATTCTCAATATGAAATTTATTATAATGTAAAAGGAGGAAAAAGTTTTTTTGTCAATAACCATTTTTATCGTTGCGAACCTCATACAATATTTTTGATCCCTCACACCAGCATTCATAAGGTGATAGCGGAAAAAAACATGCCATATGAGCGTTGCATTCTGAATATTGATGCTAAAATTATCCACTCACTTTCCAACATGCCAAACATGGAGCATTCAAGACTCCATTGGTTGATTCACGCAGGAGAAGAAAACCATCCGCAAAAGCTTGTATTGGATTCTTTTGCACATCACGTATTTCTCAACCTGATTGATACCTATGTTGAAAAAGAAAATTCTCTTAATGAATTAAACCGTATGATTTACCTTCTTCAAATTCTGGATTTTCTGGAAGAACAGTCCAAACAGCAAAAAGAAATTCCAATCCACACCGTAGAACCAACTACACTCTCTGATAAAGTAATTCGATATGTAGAAGAAAATCTGACAGAGAAAATAACCATTAAGAAAATTTCTTCCGAGCTGTTTGTTCATGAAAATTATCTCTCAACCCGTTTTAAAGAAGAAACGGATATGACGGTCAATCAATACCTGGTACTTCGCAGAATCGCAGAAGCGAAAAAACATTTGTATCACGGTTGCTCCGTAAAAGAGGCAGGGCTTCTTGCCGGATTTCAAAATTATTCCAACTTTATCCGTACCTTTAAAAACAAGGAAGGATATCCTCCGGGTAAGCTTTCCAATCTTACGACTCCGCTTTAATCGAGCGGAGTATTTTTGTTAATGTATGAATAAAATCGGTATTTCTGAAAATTTCACTCTGATAATTGATGCGGTACCAATTTCGTCTAAATTCTTCAAACCACAGTTCAATTTCAACCGCCAGTTGCTGAGGAGTAAAAATCGTATCCTTCACCGACTGATTTGCAAAATATTTTTTTACAATCAACTGAAAAGAATAAAGCAATGAAGTTCCTCGTATCAAGGTATACAATTCATGCAAATCATCCTTTTCTCTTGCAACGGGAATCAGAGAAAGAACTTCATCAGCCGCCTCAACAGTCTGACAGTAACCCCTATGGATTTCTTCTTCAGTGGGTTCTAACACACCTTGACGGTAATGATCTTCATACATAATATAATCTCTTAATTTTTGGTCAAAATATCCGCAATGATTATAAGTCCAGAAAACAAGCCTTCCCCAATCCATTGTAATGGTCTCCATAGACCGACGCAAAGCTCCGGGAACATTTCCCCCACCAAACATGATATTGGAATAAGTCTCTTCCAATGTTTCAATCTTTGCATCACAAGAAGAATTCCAACAACATTCCGCACCATATGCTGCAATGGGCATAGAACAGGCTATACTTCCAAACACACCCATATTTCCCCAATTGGTAATAAGCACTCCTTCTGCATGATATTTTACTCCATGAGAAACCTGACGCTTGGTATTGGCATACGCTTTGGGATAATTACAAACGATAGTACGGCTTGCATGGGTAGAAGAACAAACATAATGTCTCATTCCCGCTTCACTTAAAATTTTGGAGCAAGTATCAGGAACATTGGGGGCATATCCCCAAGATAACGCAACCACATCATCTCCTGCAATTTCTTCTATCTTGTCAGGATGATTTTTAATAATATCTGCCCAGAACATCACTGTTTTTCCATAGCTTTTGATATGGTTCATCAGTTTTTTCATAAACTCTGCATACAGGGTTCCTACCCCTTCTTTTTCAGACCGCTCACGGTTTTTTCCCATCCCCAAATCTTCCGTTTCATCTCCGCAAAGGTTAAATTTATTGGAAGAAAAGAGAGGCAGAAAATCATCAATCATCTTTTTAACCAACTCAAAAGATTCAGGATTGGAGATATCAATGGTATGATGCATGGCACGGTCAGTCCAAAAATACAACTCTTCCTTTGCATCTTCCAGTTCATTGAGGTATTTAAAGCTTTCGGTCAATAAAATATCATGCATATGACCAAAGGTTGCAATGGAAGGAACCAGTTCAATACACCGTTCCTTACAATATCGGTCAAGCTCTAAAATATCAGCAGGCTGTAAGGCATCCTTTCCGCTCCAGCTTTCTGTCATAAACGGAAACGCGAAGGTATGCTCCACATAAAGCTGAAGCTGATTAAATTTAAACAATGCCAGTTGATCCACCAATCTTTTTAAGGTTTCCATTTTGGGGATCTTGCCTCTGGCAACATCATGATAAAAACCCCGATTCGGAAAATCCGGTTCATCTTCTATTTCCACACAGGGAATCCTGTTATGATATTGTTTCAACAGCTGAACAAAGGTTTGGACACCATAAAAAATCCCGCGTCTGTTTCCTGTTACAGTTACAGAATCAGGTGTAATGCTCAAATGATATCCTTCTCCCTCTCTATCTGTATGTTGCAAAAAAATAGGATAACGAGTGGTCAAACCCGTGGAAAAAGGAACGGTCAGACGAAGCTCTTCAAAAATCGCATTTTTTATTTGCTCCCCTGCGGTAAAATCTTCAAGCCGTTCCATAGAAATCCCGGTTTTTTCCGTGATACAAAAGATTCCCTCTGTTCTCTTTTTTTCTTTCGGTTCAGGTATTAATCTCATCTTTTATCCTCACTTTATTGAACGAAG
>JAZQHN010000357.1:0-8075 GCA_045540615.1 Clostridia bacterium | reverse complement strand
AAATTTCATTTCTTTTCCTCCTCATCTGCCAGCCATCGCTGACACCTTTCTCTCATTGGTAAGACTTTTTGATTTTGACGTCCTTTATATAAAGACTGTATAATCTGGATGACATCCTTTTTTAATTAAGTTTGTGTCAAGTTAGGAACCAAAAGCACACCATATTCTTATTTATTAAAAAATTCGTTCACATTATACTCTTTATAGTTGTCTTCATCAATAGGATATGGATAATATATTGAAAAATCTGTTTCTGATAACCATTCGCTTGAAAAAGGAACTGTTCCAATCTTATGCCATTTTGAAAATAAGCCTTTTTCCTTTACATAAAAAGAACCGCCATATCCAAAGCCACCTTTATCTATCCACCAACTAACTATTTGATAATCTCCATTCGGGGATTCATCTATAAAAATTTCACATCTTAAAATGCCAAAAACTACAAATGATAACATTGCGAAAATAAGTACGATTGCTAATACAATCCCAAAAACTTTCTTTTTCAATGTAATTTCTCCTTTCGCCAAAATTCGACATTCTTTATATAAAGACTGCATAATCTGGATGACAGTCGTTTCATTGTGTTAATTCGCATTAAATTATAGCCAAAATTATTGACAGCCTTTTAATAGTATGGTATAATATCAACAGAAAGTTGATTCAGGCGAGATTTCCTCACCGTTTCGACTTTCTTTTTTTATTTCGCCAAATTTCGACACTCTTACTATGATTTTATCAAATCAGGAATAAAAATCATGTTAATGACAATAAATATTTTTCCGATTCTGCTCTGGTATGAAATATGAAAATGGTCTTTTCAGAATATTGTTCTAACAATCGAATTACCTTCGGTCTGCTTTCCGAATTGTAATTTTTTACAAAGGCAATAAACTCTTTGTCTGTGCCGTCATCATTAATCCATGGCATATCAGAACGGGGTTTTCCTTTTCTTCCTTCGACTCCCTCAATACAAACATGGGTGGGGTAATCCAAAAAGAAAACCGTATCGCACTCTTTGATACGAAGTTCCATGGTACTGCCGTAATTACCGTCAATGATCCATTCGGGATTTTCCATTGCATTTTTTAACCGTTCCATGAAAATTTCTTTGGAAACTGTTGTTCTGTCCTCATTCCAAAACATCAGATCCAGGTGAAAAAGGGGCAATCCTGTTCTGTTTTTCAGTTTTCGCCCAAAAGTACTTTTCCCGCTTCCCGGACAGCCGATGATAATTACTTTTTTCATAAAGATCTCCTCGATAATCAACAATTATATTTGCATTCATCGCCCATGCACGTTTCCTAAGCCGTGCGAAGAAAATTCCCTGCGAACAGCAATTCATGCCAAAGGCAATTCATTGTGTTTGCTTTGCAAACTCATTATATCATAAATCCATTTGAATTGCAATCTTTTCAAAAAAATATACCCTTCTTCAAAGAAGGGTAATCTGATTTTAAAGAAAATCTACTGCTTTTTTCAATTCGCTGCGATAATACTCACGCACATGATCAGGAGACACAATTTCAATTCCTCCTCCAAAGCCGAAAATCCAGGATAAAAACCAGGGGCTTACCGCTACTTTAACTGTTACATCAAAAGAATCCTCATGCGGAAACAAAGTAATTTCTTTTCCGAATCGGTCCATCACCGCCCCCGCTAAATCATTTCTGCAACGCAGACGAACCAATTCCTCCTCGCCCCCGAACATTCCGAACATTTTGGAGGAATATTCGCCCAAATCAAAGGCCTCAAACAAAGCTTGTCCTTCTCTTTTTTCAGGCAAGCACCGTAATTGTTCCATCTTATCCACACGGTAATGACGGATTTGCTCCGATTTCGGGTCATACCCAATCAGATAATAATGCTCATCCTGCCAGGCAAGTGCCCAAGGACTAACTTGATATTCTTCCCCATCATGGCGATATTCTTTGTCCTTTTTCGGTGTTAAATCAAAATAATAAAATCCAATCTGCAAATTGTCTCCGATAGCGCTGTGAATCCTGTCTACATTATAATAAATGCTTTCATTCATGGTTTTCACGCGGTTGGCAACATAAACCTGACGTTGCAGACTTCTGCCTTCATAAGCACTTGCCAGATTTTCCAATTTGCGAATCAACTCATTGCTTTTCTTTCTGGTAATAAATCTGGAGGATTGCACCGCATCCACAAGAAGCTTCAATTCCGCCAATTCAAATTCCCTGCTTGCCAGATAATACCCATAGGTTTTATCCTTTCTGCCTACAATATCCATACCAAAATGGCGTAACGCCTCGAAATCGTCATACAAGCTTTTCCGTTCTGCAGAAATCCCCTGTCGTTGTAACCCTTCGATAATAGAAGCAATGGTCATGGGATGTTCTTCATCCGTCTGCTCCCATAAGAGTTTCGCAAGATACAGTAATTTTAATTTTTGATGGGCACCTCTTGCCATAATCGCTCCTTACCGCTCCAACGCCTCATACTGGGCACGAAGCAACTGATAATACATTCCTTTTTTCTTTAATAATTCCTCGTGAGTTCCTGCCTCTTTAATGCCTTGGTCAGCAATACACATAATACAGTCCGCTTGTTTAATGGTAGAAAGACGGTGGGCAATAATAAAGGAGGTTCTTCCCTTTAACAGTTCATTTAATGCCTTCTGAATGGTTCGCTCCGTTTCGGTATCAATACTGGAGGTGGCTTCATCCAGGATAAGAATTTTCGGGTCAGACAGCACCACACGAGCAAAGGACAACAGCTGACGTTCCCCTGCAGACAGCTCACTTCCCCGTTCCGAAACACGGGTATAATACCCTTGAGGAAGCCTGCTGATGAATCCGTCTGCATAAATGGCTTTTGCCGCGGCAATACATTCCTCGTCGGTAGCATCCAACCGACCGTAACGGATATTTTCAATAATGGTTCCCTCAAAAATAAAGCTGTCCTGCATCATGATTCCCATCTGGGAACGCAATGAATGGAGGGTAACCTTGCTTACATCGTGTCCGTCAATTTTCACCTGACCGCCTCTTAAATCGTAAAATCGGCTGATTAAGTTTACAACGGTGGTTTTCCCCGCACCTGTAGGTCCTACCAAAGCAACCGTATCTCCGCTTTTCACTTGAAAGGAAACATCATTTAAAATGGTCTGCCCTTCTTCGTATCCAAAGGTAACATGATCAAAGGTCACATTGCCTTTAATGGAAGGTAATTCATAGGCACCTTCTGCATCCTTAATATCAGGGTCCGTTTCCATGACGTCAAAAATCCGTTCCAAATTTGCCATAGCAGTAAGCATCTGATTATAAATCACCGACATATTGTTAATCGGTTGCCAGAATCTCGTAATATATCCTGCAAAAGCAAAGATGGTACCCAAGGTCATTGTTTCTCCATCCAGCAGCAACCAACCTACAAAATAGGTAGCGGTGGTACCCAAGATTCCCACAATATCCACACATGGCAAAAAAATCTGATTCAGACGATACGCCTTGAGCCATGTTGTCGCACAAGCATCATTTAATTCCTCATAAATTTCCTCGTTTTGCTTCTCATGAGTAAATGCCTGAATAATCTTAACGCCCATAATATTTTCATGAACAAATGCAGTACGATTAGCACCCTTATGATTTGTCTGCACCTGCCAGTAATGAATTTTATTTTTGAATCCGAATACCACACCAAACAAAGGAATGCAGGTAATAATACTGATGAGTGTCAGCCGAACATCAATGGTCAGCATAATAATCACAATGGCAATCAGCACGATGAAATCGGTAATCAGGTTTACAATTCCGTCAGACAACAAGCTTGCCAACGCATTGATATAGTTGGTAATACGAACCAGAATTTTTCCTGTAGGTCTATCATCAAAATACTGAAAAGAGAGACTTTGCAAATGGGAAAACAAATCCTTTCGCAAGTCATAAATCACCCAATAGCCCATTTTGTTCATCAAAAATCCTTTGATAATGGTAAACACCGCTTGAGCTATAATCAGTCCTATATAAATAAGCACTGCCAACAGGACCCCGCGGATATTTTTATTGGGAATCATATCATCCATAATAATTTTGGAAATATAAGGACCGCCCAAGGAGCAAACGGATGCCACTCCCATTAAAATCAACCCTAAAATAAGCTCAAACTTATATTTGACAACATAAGCACCAATCTTCGCCAATTGCTTGGGATTCCATTTTTTCTCAATCTGTTCGTCCTGGAAATAAGTATTTCTTGCCATTTTTACTCACCTCCTAAGATTTCTGCTGCACTGTCGCCGTACTGTTCCCGATAAATATGAGCATACCGACCGTTAAGTGCCATAAGTTCTTCGTGGGTTCCCTGTTCAGCAATTCTTCCTTCATCCAATAGAAGAATCAAATCGGAATCCTGCACCGAAGAAACACGGCTTGCCACAATAATCAAAGAATGAGGCTCCTTCATTTCCCGAATATTTTTCAAAATCTGCTGTTCAGTTTCATTATCCAAGGCGGAAGTGGAGTCGTCCAAAATCAGAATAGGAGCTTTTTTCGCAAAGGAACGTGCCATGGAAATTCTCTGTTTCTGCCCTCCCGAAAGTCCGATTCCCCGTTCTCCGACTACTGTATCATAGCCATCGTCCATTCGTGTAATAAATCCGTGAGCATCTGCCTGCTTTGCAGCAGTAAACACTTGTTCATCAGGCATAGTATCATCGTGATATGCAATGTTGGAATCCACACTGTTGGAGAAGAGAAAAACATCCTGATGAACATAAGAAACGCCTCTCCTCAACGTTTGCAAATCATAGTCACGGACGTCAACTCCATCCACCGTAACCCGACCCTCGGAGCAATCGTAAAACCGAGGAATCATGTTAATCAAAGAAGTTTTCCCACTGCCCGTTGCACCTAAAATCCCAAGCTTTTTCCCCAAAGGAAGGGTAAAGGAAATATCATCTAAAATCTTATGACCGTCATACACCCAAGAAACATGGTCAAACGCGATATCCCCTTTGATTGTTTCTTTCGCTATCGGTTGCTCAGGATTCTGAATGGCAGGCTCCCTCTCCAGAAAGTTGAAGATTTTTTCCCCGGAAACAAGAGTATTCTGAATCGTGGTAATATAAGTCGAAACAAGCTTAATGGGGTTGGTCAGATACACCACATACGAAGAAAATGCCACAAAAGAACCCAGACTGAGTTTCTCCTGAATTACAAAAATACCGCCCAACAGCAGAGTCACAAGATAAGGACATTCTCCCAACACAATCGTTTTCCAGTAATTTTGTGCCCAAAGACGAACTAATTTAAAATGCAAAAATGTAAATCCTTTGTTTTCCTTGTCAAACTTTTCCTTTTCAAACTCCTCTCGGGCAAAGGCACGGACAATCCGCACACCATTAATGTTTTCCTGTGCTACCGTAGAAAGACGGGATGCCTGTTCACGGATATCCACGTAAACCGGGCGAACATTTTTAGCATAGCTTCTCACTGTATAAAATACCACGGGCAAAGAAAGGTAAGCAAACAGTGTCATCATAGGATTTAATGAAAAGAGCACAGCACTTGCCACCACAAAAGAAAAAACAGATTCAAAAATAGCCGGAAAAGTCGATGCAAAAACATTCTTGACATTTTCTGCATCCACAGTCAATACGGTAAGTAAATTCCCTGTTTTCGCCTTGTTAAAAGTTTCAAAAGACATCTTGAAAAACTTTTGCAAAAGCTCGGCACGCATCTGAATTACCGCATCCACTGTGTTTTTTTCCAGCAAATAATTCTTTGTGAAATTGACTCCGTGACGAAGAAACGTCACGCCAATCATGCCAAAAAGAAGGGGCAACAGCAAACTTCCCTGCCCTTGCTCGTAGACACGATCGAATAAAATTTTTGTCAGATAGGGATTAATCATGTTCAGCCCGATTAGTACCACCGATAAGCTGTAACAAAACAGAATCACCTTTCGATAGGGCTTGAAAAATCTCCAAGCCTTGCGGAAAATTGTCATTTTCCTTCACCTCGATTTTTTATGATTTTTACATCCTATCTTTTCTTCTCTCATTGTACGGGTTCATCATACCATAATTGATTCAGATTGTAAATCCGCATATTTGCTATCTATCCGAGAAATTTTAATTTTTCCATAAAAAACCGTCCTTTTTCTTCCGATTTCTTAAAAATAATAACTTTCTTAGGCTTTTTCTTGCATTTTAATCATATTTATGATATGATGAAAGAAAGGAGTTGTTTTTTATGATAACAAAAGAACTGATTGAGCTGTTGCATCAGGGTGCCAGCATTCAAAGATGGAACGACCATTTGCGTCCCCATAAAGGCTTTACCGAGCTTGACAAACAGGCTCACAAGCTGTTTTATCTGTATGCCTTAAAAAAATGCGAGCCTGACAACTCATTGGATGAACAGCTTTTGATAGAAGGCTGTATTTTTGAATATTTGCACAGAGTATTATTAACCGACATTAAGCCTCCCGTATTTCACAAGCTGATGGCAGAAAAAGGAGAACAAATCAACCGTTGGGTATTGGAGGAGCTTCGCTCTGCCTGTCAACCGTTAAAAGGTAATTTTTACGAAAAATTCAGAACCTATTTATTGGATCCTGACTACGGCAAACGGGAAAAATCCTTAATTTCTGCAGCTCACTATTTAGCAACGGCTTGGGAATTTTCCATTGTATATCCCCTGTCCTCCTCACTGTACGATATTCAGACTGTAAAGGCAGAAATTGATGCTGAAATTGCTCAGTATTTTTCTTTGCCGGGAGTTCAGCGGTATTATGCTGATGTGAACATTAAAAATTTCCTCAATTTAGTGGGACAGCTACGGTTTCAGCAACGGTGGGCACGGTGCTATCGGATTCCCGAAACCTCTGTTTTGGGGCATATGCTCATTGTTGCGGTGCTCTCTTACTTATTCACGTTAGAAATTGATGGTTGCTCCAAAAGACTTTGCAACAATTTTTACGGCGGATTGTTCCATGACCTTCCCGAAGTGTTGACCCGTGATATTGTTTCCCCTGTCAAGCGGTCGGTAGAAGGGTTGGATGATATCATTAAGGATATTGAAAATGATGCCTTGGAGCAAAAAATATTCCCCCTTCTCCCCAAATCATGGCACAATAAAATTCATTACTATATTCAGGAAGAATTCAAAAGCAAGATTTTCAAAGACGGTACCGTTCAATACTGTTCAAGTGAGCTAATTAACGAAACATACAATAACGAGAAATTTAATCCCCTAGACGGGGAACTGATTCGGGGGGCAGACCACCTGTCTGCGTTTATTGAAGCCTATCTTTCCATAGAATACGGCATCAGCTCTCAAGCCTTAGTCAGCGGTCAGCAAAATCTGTATCCTCTTTACAAAGACCGAACCCTTGCAGGGCTGGATTTGGAACCCTATTTCAAAATGTTTTCTAAATTATAATATGATACTAAAAAGGGAGCATTATCGCTCCCTTTCTGTTTTCAGACATCATAAAATGTTAAACTTCAATGTGATCAATCTCTATGGTTTCAAAATCCTCATCGGTTAGATCAAGACATTTACAGCAATTGTCACAAATCTTGTTGGGGTCTAAATCACACATATTACAATCCCCGCATTCAATGCAGGTCTTTTCCGGGTCTAAAATACATTTTCGAAACATTGCATTTCCTCCTTTTTTCTTATTATAACACAGAAAGGAGAAAAAATCAATCAGGAAAGAGGAATTCGCAGCACTTGTTTTGCATACACCTCTCCCGTTTCCAAACGGTTGATCTTTTTCAGTTCCCATACAAAGGAACGGATATCGCTTCCCTCAGGAAGGTTTTCTTCTGCAATTTCCCAAAGAGTATCCCCCGAGCAAACGGTGACATAACGAAAGTCGGAGGGGTCTTCTGCTTTGGGTACAATGGTGTTCACCGCCAGTAATAACAACAAACAAAATCCAAAAAATCTACCTTTTCTTTTAATTTTCATTTGTATCACTCCTAAAACACGAACATTTGTTTACATCTCTATTATACAACCAAATGTTCGCATTGTCAATACTTTTTTTAAAATTTTTTCATTTATTTTAAATCCTCCAAAGAACCGAAGGTAAATCCC
>JAZQHN010000356.1:0-4494 GCA_045540615.1 Clostridia bacterium | reverse complement strand
CCATCAAATCTGAAACCGAGGCATACAAAGGAAAATGAATCAACACCTTATGGGGAGCAGGTGTGTTAAATTCCACCATACTTTCATATCCCTCATACTGTCCTTCCGGTGGGGTAAATGTCTGATAATATTCAAAACCGTTTCCTTCGTCGATATAACAGTCAAAGCCGCGGCTGCCCGTCCCTGCCATGCGGGAACCTTCGTTTGAAACTTCCTTCATTGACAGAGCAACATAAGAAGAATCGGTAACAAAAGTCAATCTTCCTCCTGATGTGTTGGAATTCAACTCTTCAATAAAAGTTCCCTCTTTTGATTCCTGCTGAATTTCTTTTGCAAGAGAAGAATCCACGCGGACATAATCATTCCCTTCCCGAAGCAATCCATAAATAGAAAAAGGGAATTCATTGGCATCCAGCCAAACAATTTCTTCCTTGGTTATCTTGGTTTCCACCTTGAAATTTTTATCTAAATCACTGATTTTTTTCATAGTTAAATTCTCCTATTTCACCTCAAATGCTCCAAATGAAAAAGGCTCCATGTAGGACAAGGTTACCTGATTTCCTTCTAACTTGCCCTCACAATTGATAAATCGAATCTCGGAATACTCTTTGTCCAAAGTAATAACAGGAGTCTCTATTCCATCTGCAAAACAATTCCATAGTCCTACCGCCATTGCTCCATCTTGTACTTTACACATAAGATACAAATCAGGATTTCCGTAAGAATAAGCAGGTAAGTTGTTCCCGAAAAATGCCTTTACCGCCTGCTCCAACTGCTTGGAACGGGCATAGGAACGGTACATGGTATCGCTGTTAAAATATCCTTCAAATGCAAAGACGAAAAATTGCTCTCCCTCTTTATTTTCGTAATAATAAGCACAAGGCGACTGTTGCATAGAAGAAGTTTCATCATCATAATAACAAATAAAACTGTCTGCCTTGGCACCTTCCTTCAACTCAATCAGATGTGCCTGATAACTACCTAAAGCATACTCATTTTGTGTTTCAAAATTTTCTTCAATGACATTTACGGTTTTTCCAACAGACACAAGACCCACATCAATCCCCTGCTCTTCTAACAGTCTTGCTGCCTCAACGTCTAAAATCATACCTTTTTTGAATGCTTCACGAGGCACCATCTTCACGTTCTCTCCAAAGGCAATTCCGCATACCCCTTCTCCGTAATAGGTAGTAGGAACAGAAGTCTGTGCAAGCATCCGTGCTGCAACAGGGAAAAAGGAGTCCACAAATTTCGGATCACCTTCCATTTGCTTGGGAACAGTCATGGTAGAAAATTTATTCATTGATTCATACACACGCACCCCAACCGACTCTTTTCCGCCGAACAGTTCTTCCACCTTTGAATAAAGTTCCTTATTCTTGCAATGAGTATCCACATATCCTGTTTCATAACGAGGACTTGCATAGTAATCCAAGGCATATTTCATGATGCCGTTAAGCTTACCGTCTGCACGGACTGCCAAATCATAAAGTTCTACGTAAGAAGCAGGTGTTGCATGTCTGGGACGAGGATAAACATCGCCTTCTGCTACTATTTCACCGTCAAAATCACCGCACCAACTCCGCTCCATTCTAAGCAGTTCAAAGGTATCCTGCAACCGATTTCCCAAAAATTTATTCACGCCCCAATAAGGCGCGCCGATGAGACGAAGATAAGGCTTGGTTTTTCCTGCCAGGATTTTACTAATGGTTGCCGCATCCACACCGTCAATATCCCAAAGCGGCATCACAGCACAAAGACCGATACGGATTTTCGGGTTCACCTCATCCACCGCTTCCCGAAGCATTTTTGCATAATTGGTCAGCAAAGTAGCATTTACCTTTCTGAAAGCATCACGGTACTTATTTTTTCCACCGCTGAAAATCTTTTGTTTTAATTGTTCTATTGTTAATTGCTCTCCAACCAATTCCTCAATTAGTTTTTTATGATTATCGCAAATACAATTAGCAGAAAGCCGGAAATCATCATCCATCAAAATCATTTCCGCACCTGTTTTTGCCAAATCCTTTATGTAGTCCCGAACAAATGCAAGAAATGCTTCATCGGAAGGACAGCAAAAACTTTCCTGCAAATATCCGTTATAATGTTTCATTTTGGTAAAAGGATGATTTCCATCTACCCAAAAGCTCCAGTTCCAGGTATTAGTTTCAAATCCTTTTTCTTTAAAATAGGTACAATTTTCTTTCAAAATTTCCAAAGTTGCCTCTCTATTTTGCTTCTCATACTGAAAAGTACCTGTTGCTATAAAAATACGATTAGAACCTATACGGTTCATTTCAGAAACAATGGTCTCTCTGCCCATTCTTTTTACATTATTACTGATAACAGGAACCAAAATATCATACATCTCTTTTCATCTCCTACAAGTTTAACAAAATAATAGAAATCGTTCCGATGATGTATCCAATCAACTGAGTACGACTTAATTTTTCCTTATAAACAACAGTCGCTACAATAAATCCTGCAACAATTCCTCCTGCGGAAACACTGGGGAATAAAATAGAATTGCCTATCATGCCGGACAAAATCATGACAAGCAGATTCACCACTCCGTTTGCCGTTCCGTTGAAAGCACCAAAACGAAATCCTGTAAAAAATCCACCCTCTTTATATTTCTCGCGATTGAACAAAGAAATCACAAATAACACTATAGCACAAATCGCCATAGCAAGCATCATAAATTCCTGCTTGTAATTTCCGTCAAAACGAAGCTGCTGCATCTTTTGAACAGTGGAACACATTCCGTTCCCCACAAATCCTGCTGTCAAGCAGAGAAGCCATTTAAAAGAAAACGCTGCTTTGTCCTTTTTGTCAACAATCAAAAACAAGGAAATAATCAAACAAATAATTCCAACGATCCCAATCACAGACAAAGACTCGTTCAGACCAATGATACCATACATTGTCGGAATTAACAAACTGTAGGATAAAATTAATACCGTTAAAGACAAAGAACCAAACTTAATTGCCAAAAAATGACCAATCATAGATGTAGAATAGCAAAGAGCAAAGCCGACAGAATATCCGATAAACTCTACATTGAAATCAAGCTGAAATTTTGCACTGATCAGATAAAAAATCATGGCACAAAAAGCAGAACAGCTACCAAACAAAAATGTGTTAGGACTGGTTGTTTTTAAATTGTACTGTTTTTGAACCATATTTTGTGCTGTAAGAAAAACAATCACCAATAACAATAATAAATACTCCATTATAACTCGTCCTCCGTTTTTTTGTAAATGTCATCCTTAAGCTGTTTTACATCCCAAGGTTTTTTGTGATATAGGGAAATTTCTTTGTCGGCAAGCAAGCATTTATGTGTGCTCATACCATAATACTTGCGAAATAAACGGTTCATGTTCCGTGCATTGGAAAGTCCTACCTCCAAAGCAATCGCATCACGGCTTTTTTTACCCTGATACAACAAATTCCTCGCCTTGCTTAATCTGACAGAAGCAATATATTCCGTAATGGTCTGACCAGTTTCCTGCTTAAAAATATTACTCAGGTAATTGGGAGAGATGGAAAGAAGATCGGCAATTTCCTGTACATTGATTTTTTCTTTATAGTGACTCTCAATGTATTTCTTTGTTTTTTTGGAATAGTACACACAAATGCTTTCTTTGGTTTCTCCTATGATATTTTTTCTGAATATTTCATCCAATCTTCCAATCAATTCCAATGTCATAGAAAGAGCATACATTTTATTGTACGATCCATCTTTCGCATAAAGCAGACAAATCTTACGCAGGGTATTTTCTATATCATGGTACTCCAAATCCAAATCCAATAACCGAGGAATTAAAACAGCATCCTTGGTTTCTTTTACAATTGTTTTGCATTCCGACAGACTTTCAAGTTCAAACCGTTCAAACTCAAATTTCCCTGAAAGAGCCACAGAGGACAGATAAGACATTTCGGAATCAATGGCATACATTTGGCAATGCATATCCGGCATAATCAAAGATATCCGTTTTCCACTCGCCAAATACTCTTTTCCGTTTTCTGTAATCACAATATTGTTATCTGAAATTCCCAGCTCCAGCATATCTTTTCGATATGTGATGATGTTTTTGTACCGATCCGTACGAGTAGTAACGGCAAATGCAATTTCAGGAAAAGATAAAAACTTTATCTTATAAAATATCATTCTGTCACCTCCAACAAAATTGTAGCATAGTTCTTGCTGCAAGTCAATGTTCCCTCTTTATTCTTGTGTAGTTCCATATGCTTTTGTGTAGAATTTGAACTCTTTATTTCTACAATAACAAACTCCCCCGAACCGATAAATCGATTCGGGGGAGTTTTATAAAGGAGTTGGTTGATTATTTTGCTAATAATCTCTTAATCAAGCTTGCTACCTGTGCACGGGTTGCATTTTCTTTCGGTGCAAAGGTATTGCTTGTCATACCGCTGATGAGTCCGGAGCTTACTGCACCGTCCACATAATCTACTGCCCATTCAGAGATGGAT
>JAZQHN010000355.1:0-13957 GCA_045540615.1 Clostridia bacterium | reverse complement strand
CTCAGTCCTCAGATGCAGGAGGAAGTCATCCTAAGAACCGCTCATAAAATATAATGATAATCCCCTCTTTCGGATTCGGAAGAGGGATTATTTTTATGAAATTCCGTTAATTTTGAACTTTGGTTGACATTGGTTTTTCTTTATGTTATAATGAGTTCATCAAAGGTGAAATCAATGAATTGCACTAAAGTGAAATGAAAAAAACCCGCCTCGGAGGCGGATTTCTCAAAAGTGTGTGGCAACCTTGAAACAGAGTGCATCAATAAAAAAGTGCACCAACAAAAGTCGATGCACCAAAAAATGCACACCCTTGTTTGTTACCACACAAATCATTTGACATATCTCAAGGAATGTTCAAATAGAGAATGCATTTTTTTGCGAAAACAAAAAACATCCTCTTGAAATATATCTTATTGAATTTGTGTGGTAAATACATTTTATCATACTTATTCTTGATAGTCAATCATTTTTTGCTTATTACTTGAAATGAAACGAATTAATAAAAAGTGCATCAACAAAAAATGTATGTTTCTGTTTTTCGTCATAGTCAATCATTGAATGAAGATATCTTTGGTAATCACAAGAAAGGATGGTGGAACAATGACGGGAGAATACAGTACTTTACAGGATTTAATTACGTGTCTGGAATATGGTACCAAATTACATATCGGAGTTTTGTTTTTAGGAAATTACGGAAACCGTTATTTGTCTGTCCCTTTTGAACATACCATTCATTCCGGTGAGGTTTGTCAGGAAATGAAATGCAAACCGCAAGGGTTCCGCCGATGCTATCGATGTCGGAATACAGCAATCAGCAAGGCGATTCGGGAGCAAAGAGCCTTTGGCGGAGTTTGTATCAACGGTGTTTATGAATATATTCATCCTGTGATTTTGGAGAGAAAAACGGTTTGTATTATTTTTATCGGAAATATGTTGCCTAAAGAGGATTTGCGAAAAAAGATTGCCTTTGATCCCCGCCTTTTTTCTACTATGGAACCAGATGTTTCCACTGAGCAATGTGAACAAATCAGCAGATTGATAGAACAGTATATCCGTATGGTGATGGAACTTTATCCTTCTGCTTCTGAGGAAGAATATGATCCGCTTATTGCCAACATAAAAGGGTATCTGGAGGAGAATTTGGAATACCCGCCGGATTTATCTCGTTTAGCAAGAATGTTTCATTATAACGAGAAATACTTAGGTCGTTTATTTAAAAAGAAAACAGGTACTTCTTTTTGTGAGTATATTAATCGGAGACGGATAGACCGAAGCAAGCAGTTGCTTAGAAACAGTGATGATACGGTGTTGTCTGTTTCAGAGCAGGTGGGCTTTAATAATGTGACTTATTTTAACAGAATGTTTCAAAGATACGTAGGATTGACTCCAAAACAGTACAGAGAAAAGAGGAAATAAAAATGGATTACCAGGAAATATTAAAGGATGAAACTTTGCGGATTTATCGGGAATGGATTCCCTATGCAAAAGGGTCCCCTGAAGAGGAGGTAACCTATGATGACCAGTATGACAGAGCTAATTTTATTTTTGTGTCCGACAGTCATATTGACCACAGAAACACCGAGGAAAGTCTGAAAAATGTGGAGGATATGGTAAGCTTTATCAATCATTCTCCTCTTTGTTTTGATGGCGTGATTCACGGAGGCGATATCATTACTCCTTTTTGGAAGGTTGATAAAGAAATTGCCATCAATCGAGCAAAATCTTTTTTCCAAATTGCTCATTTCAGTAAGGTCCCCTTTTTGTTTGCAAAGGGAAATCATGATTTGAACGATTGGGGGAACTTACCTGAAAATATATTGACTGATGAGGATTGGAGTCAGCTCTTTTTAGACCAACAGGAAAAGCGATTCGGAATTGTTCGCCAGAAAAAACAGTCAGGGCAAAAATCCACCTGGCATTATTATGATGTGGAGGCGCATAAAATCCGCGTGATTGTGTTGGATATGCAAGATACCGATAAAAAAAGTCTTACGGAAGAAGGAACTGTGAAGTTTCATGGTGGCGAATCTGCTTATCTGTCCAATGAGCAAATGAATTGGATTGCTCATACTGCATTGGATTTTGACGATAAGGCTGAGAAAAATTGGGGTGTCATTTTTTGTTTCCATCAATGCAGTGAAAGAAAGGAATATCACGAACCGATTATAGATAAACTACTTTCTTTGATGAAAGCGTTTCAAAATCAGACTCAGTATCATTGTGAGTATATTCATCCCCAGTATTCTTTTTTTGATTTGAAGATAAGTGCTGATTTTACCCGTTATAAAGAATGGGAGCAAAAACCACATATCATTTGCTGTTTGGTGGGACATGATCATGAGGATAAGCAAGAAGTGAGAGAAGGAATTCATTTTCTCTATTGCCTTAATCAATCTGCTACTACTGTGTCAAGCGATGCAAGAGTGGCAAGAGTACCCGGTACGGTAACCCAAAATTCTTTTGATATTTTAAATATTGACACCCGTCATAAAAAAATTCGGATGTTTCGGTTTGGTGCAGGGGTGAACTGCTATGGAGTGGGCGGAAATCGTTTTTTACCGGAAGGCTTGACCTATTAATTATCATGGGAAATTCATCTGAGCTTGGTTCGATTGGTTTCGAAAAATAAAAGTAGGTTTCGTTTTTTATGATTGACATGCTTTTTTACATTATATATAATTAAATTAAAAGCATATAAACTATAGGAAGAATGGAGAAACTTTTATGAACTGTAAAAACCCTTTAAATTGCATAGGGAAACAATTGCTCAGCTTGATTCTTATTATATGCATGGTGGCTTTTGTATTACCGTTACATACTTTTGCGGCGATTACCTATCAAATGGAGAAAAACGGAACAGAGGAATTGACTATTTCTTTGGCAGAATCCGCTGATTGCAGCTGTCAGTTTAATATTGACGGTTTTGCAGGAAAAACGGCGGAAGACAAGATTTATTCTTATTCTGCAACTGCTGCAGGAACAGGGAAGGGATATTTTACTGCACCCAGCAGCAGAACGGATGAAACACATCCTGTGGATAGCAGTGTGGTTGAATTTAGCTTTCTTCTGAAGGATGACACTTCTGCATTTTATTATTCTCCTGCATTTTTTAACAGTACAGGATATGAATCTTTTTTGGATAAAGGAAAGGTTTCTCCGTCCACCTCCGGACATTATAATTCCCTGAACAATTTTATCAAATTTGATTCAGAGGGTGTCTATCTTAAGGATACCACAGGAAGTTATTTAGGTTCTTCTTTGAAAAATACCTATCTTTGTAAAAATCTTCAAGTGGGTGTATGGCATACAGTGGCAATCAAAAATCCCGGCTTGATCCGTTCTGTAGGTGAAACACTTGCAGGGGAAGACAGAAATGGGAAAAAGTATTATGACGGTGACCGTATGGTACTTTTGTATCTGGATGGTGTTGAGTATCAAATTCCCCTGAATCTGCCTGCTTACGGAACAAGACATATCAAAATGCATGGGGAAGGCTTGTTATATCTGGATAATATTACCACCTATCCCGTAAACCAGCTTGCTTCTGCAACCGAATATAAGAATCAGTCCTTGATGCCGGAGCTTACCTGTAAAAACGGATTGGTGACAATAGCAGAGGATACTATTGAAGCAAGTGACAATATTACGGTTTCCATGCTGAAAAATGCATTATCCGGTGCTGACAATATTCGTGTTTATGAAACCTCAGCCTTGAAAACACAATTGGATTCTGATGATATGATAAAAATGGGGAACGTGATTGTTGCTTCGGCAAAAAACGGTACCTCGACGGAAAAGAGTTATCGCTATTATACCGTAAAACGCCCTCTTACCGTGCAGGAGATCAAACTTACAAATGCTGACGGGAAACGAATCAGAGGGACGAAAAAGGATATTGAAAATCAAGGAGAAGGCTATTATCTCAATGCGGTAATAAAAAATATGTCTGTTAAGAAAAGCTATGATGTCCAGGCAATGATTGCCGTTTATGACAAAACGGACTCCATGATTTATTGCGATTCGGAGACGATAACCATATCGCCCGGTGAGACCTCGATCACCCCGAATGAAAATACGGTAGAATTTAAAAATGTTGCTGTATCAAAAGGAAATACCTTGAAAGCCTTTTTATGGGACAAATCAACTTTTGAGCCCTTGTGTTCTGCCTATGAAGTATCCTTTGACGGGAATGAGGAATACAATATTTTAGCCTTTGGAAACAGCTATTCTCAGGATGCTTTTACCATGCTTCCTGCAATCGGTAAAGCAGCGGGAATTGATATTTATGCTGTGAATATGTATACAGGCGGTTGTTCTCTTTCAAAGCATAATGAATATATGATGGGAAACGGTGTATATCAGCAACGGGTGGAATATCTGCCTGACGGAAATAAGATCACCACCGAAGATGTTTCTTTTATTGATGGTTTGAATACGCCCGGATATTGCTGGGATTATATTTCGTTGCAGTCAAGAAGTGTTGAGGCGTATGATTATACCCTTTTCACACCCTATATTACCAATCTTGCAGATTTTATCAGAAAACAGTCTCCGTCAAGTGAAGTTTTGCTTCATCAGACCTGGGTGTTGGATACACAAACTGCAAAAACTGCCTTGAGGACAAAGGAACTTGTTGCAGGGATGAAGGATGAGGAAATCCGTCCCTTCCTGTTTGAAACACTAAAAGCGAACTACACCAAAGCTGCAAAAGAAATCGGAAATCCCAACCGAATGGTTCCTGTGGGTGAGGCAATCAATTATGCAGTCGGAACTTTGGGATTCCCTGAATTTATTAAAGATGATGCCGGAAAATATAATCAGTATTCCAGAGGAATGTACCGTGATACAACCTGTCATTTATCTATTCCTTGCGGAAGAATTCTTGCAGCACTTTGCTGGTATGAATATTTAACCGGGAATGATGCACGGGAAAATCCCTATCAGAACAGCTTGGTTACCCGTGCAGATATGGAGCTTTTGAAACAAGCGGCTCATTATGCTTGTTCGCAGAGTGAATATCAAAAAAATAATTAATCCATTAAATTTACAGAAAAAAGAGCCTGAAGCAATTTTCAGACTCTTTTTGTTTTCTGCTATTATTGAAAATCGATTTGGAAGGGCAGTGTTCCCTTGGCTTCTAATTTTCCTGCTAACACATCAATGGCGTAAATCTGAGATTCCGGAATGAGATAACCGAAAACTTTTCTTTTGATATGAGGAAGATTTTTTAATGCAAAGGGGTTTCCGAAATGAAGAATGGTGGAAACCTTTCCTGAGTGGGTCAAACATTCAATCATCATTTCTATCCGTCGGGTCATGCAGTCAGTTCCTAAGTAACTAGTGGTGGTACAGAAGGTGACAAATACCACTTCTTTATATTTTGTAGATAGGTTCAGTACCCGTTCGTTTTCCGTACTGTTGGGAAATTCGGATAAGAATACAACTCCTGATTCAGGGAACTCTTTCTTGATTTTTTCAGCAATGGCTTCCGGTTTGTACCAGCCTGCCATACTAATTTCCTGACCGATTTCACCCACATCTTTTTGCTCTTTGATAACAATAAACAGTTTATCTTTGTTATCTCCTGTCAGTGCAGGGGTGACACCCTCATCTGTGATTGCGGTAATACAATCCTTCGCTACCGCATAAAGGTTTTCTTCATCTTCTTTCGTAAATACGGTGGGATTTTCTGCCTTTTTACTAACAAATTCCTGAGCCGTCAGTACTCGTCTTACTGCTTCATTTAACCGTTCTTCTGAGAAAACACCGTCTTCATAGTTTTTCTTAAGCATTTCAAAGGCATCTTTCACAGAGGTGCGGTAATTAGGCAGAATAATGTCGTTCCCTGCGGCAACAGCCAAACCATACACATTTTCTTCACCGTATTTTTGCAACACTCCCATCATAGCCAAAGAATCAGTGAATGTTACTCCGTCAAAGCCTAAGTTTCTAATGAGATCAATTACCTTTTTAGAAAGAGAGGCAGGGTAGTCCGGATCAATGTTGCGGTATACGGTGTGACCGGTCATAATACAGGGTAAAAGCCCCTTTTTATGCAGATGAAGATAGGGAATAAAATTAAAATCAATTAACCTTTGAGCAGTAACGTTACTGAATCCTTCTGTCATATGAGTATCATAGGGACAGTCACCGCCTCCGCCCGGATAGTGCTTGCCCGTGGATAAATATCCGTTTTGTTTGAATACCTCTGCAATGGTTTCAGCGGCTTCAGCCACCTTCATAGGATCATCAGAAAAATGACGGCTGACGGAACAAGGTCCGTCTCCCTGTAAGATGTCAACAACAGGTCCCCATGTTCCGTTAAAGCCTGCTGCCAATGCTTCTTCTGCGATGGCTTTTGCAAAAGAACGGTAATAGTCCTTGTTATTGCAAGCTGCCAGAGAAATTAAGGGAATTTTGGGGAGCTTTGAGGTAGGGAATCCTTGTTCGGTATCGTTAAATACTAAAATAGGATAATCCGCTTCCGACAAAATTCGTTCTGTAATTTCGGGGCATTGAGGGTATAACTGTACGCATCCCAAAGCACGTTTTTTGACCAGCTCAATAACAAATTGAATATCTTCTTCTTGGAATCTTCTTGCACAAAATACCATTCCCAATTTTTGCTCAATTGACATTTGAGCAACCTGACGGTTAATGTTTTCTGTTGAATTACACATGATAAAACCTCCTTTTTTGGCAAAAGTACTTGCCTTTTGTTCTTTTTTATTGTATAATAAAATAAAAGTAATTTCAAGCACAATATTGACCAAATAATAGACAATATTGACCAAATGGAGGAAACAATGAAAACAATTAAGTTTGAGCATCATTTAAACAATTTTTATTTAAGCCCCCTTTGTCCGTTTCGATTGGGACTAAATAAACAATCCAAAGAAACGGTCTGTAATTGGCATAAAAATCCTGAAGTGATTTATGTTACACGGGGAGAAGGGGTAGTCCGGTGTAACGGAGTAGATTATTTTGTTAATGCAGGATGCTTATTTGTTGTTAACCCAAACGAAATTCATGATGTGCTCAGCGAACAGGGAATAGACTATTATTTTATCATTATTAGTGACAATTTTTTTGTGGAAAATGGTATTATGCTTGATCATTATGAGTTTCTTCATATCATTCAGAGCCAAAAGGCAGAATATGCATATAATTCGGTGGTTCATGAAATTGAGCAAATGATTGAGAAGAAGGATGATTTGAGCATTGCAAGGGTCAGAAGGGCAGTTTTGACATTAATCATGGAGCTTTGTGCCGATTTTACCATGCCGAAGGAGAAAAAACAGAAGGGAAAGAAAGCGGCTTTAAAATATGTACAGCAGGCTCTTGATTATATCAATCAGCATTGCTCGGAGGATATTGTTCTGGAGCGTATTGCAGACCAAATTGGAATTTCTAAGTATTATCTGGTGCGGGAATTTAAAAAACATACCGGTTACACGGTGGTTTCTTACTTGAATTTGCTTCGTTGTAAAAATGCAGAAGTATTTTTGGCTCAGGGAATGTCGGTAACGCAAGCCGCCATGGAAAGCGGATTTGAAAGTGCCTCTTATTTTTCCAGAATGTATAAAAAAATCAGAGGATATGCTCCCACACAATATGAGGAAATTTCTAAACAAAAAGGCACTCATTTTGCTATTTATCCTTCCTGATAGGGTGGGGAACAGCTTAATAGAATAAAAAAGAGAAAAGAACCCGATATATTCAAAATTCTTTTCTCTTTTCTTTTTTAATTAGTTTTTACAGAAATATTGATCATACCACAGCAGGAAGGAAAATACCGTCCAGATTTTTCGGCTGTTATCTTTCTTACCTGCTTTGTGCTCATCCAAAAGCTTGACCAATTCTTCGGTATGGAAGAACTGCTGTGCGTTTTCGCTTGTCAACTGTTCTTTCATATAATTGTAATACTTGTCTTCCTTGAGCCATACACGAATAGGAACAGGGAAGCCCAGTTTTTTCTTATTGGCAGTTTCGGGAGGCATTGCACGGAGTGCCGCCTTTCTCATTGCAACTTTGGAGTTTTCTGTAGTTACTCTGTAGCGGTAGGGGATTTTTCCTGCCAGCTTCATAATTTCCTTGTCCAGGAAGGGAACCCGAAGCTCTAAGGAATGAGCCATGCTCATTTTGTCAGCCTTAAGGAGAATATCTCCTGCCATCCACATATGAATGTCCAAATACTGCATTTTGGTTACATCGTCCTTATCCTTGACCTTATCGTAATAATGCTTGGTCAGCTCGCGAGGATTGGGAGCATCTGTTTTAATTTTCAACAGCTTTTTTCTGTCCTTTACGCTGAACATGTTAGCGTTTCCGATAAACCACCGCTCTACATCTCCGCCTCTGACAAAGAAATTGATTCCGTGAACGGGAGGCAATAATGATGCTACACGATTGATTGCATTTCTGAACCATCTGGGAAGCTTTCGGAAGGAGGCTGTGTGAGCAGGCACTTGATAAATGGTGTAGCCACCAAACAGTTCGTCTGCTCCTTCTCCTGATAATACAACCTTCACATGCTCGGATGCAATCTGACACACAAAATAAAGTGCCACAGCTGCCGGATCTGCGAGGGGTTCGTCCATCTGATACTGAACCTTAGGAAGAACATCCCAATATTCCTCAGGAGTAATCACCTTGCTGATGTTTTCTACATCAATATATTTTGCCAAATTTTTGGCATAGCTGATTTCGTTATACTTTTCATCGCCAAAGCCAACGGTAAAGGTTTTGTCTACATTGGCACGGCATGCAACGTAGCTGGAGTCTACACCGCTTGAAAGGAAAGAACCAACCTCAACGTCGCTGATTTTATGAGCCTCTACCGAACCGTCAAATTCCTTGCTGATACGATCCACCCATTCTTCCTCGGTGACTGACTCTTCTGCATCAAATACAGGCTCCCAGTACCGCTTGATTTCCATTTCTCCATCTTTATACAGAAAATAGTGGGCAGGCTGTAATTTATAGACACCCTCAAAAAAGCTTTCGGGGCCGGGGGAATACTGGAAGGACAAATATTGTTCCAATGCTTTTGGATTCAATTTTTTTTCAAAGGACGGATGCTTTAAGAAAGATTTGATTTCTGAACCAAATAAAAAGCTTCCGTTCATATTTGCATAATACAGGGGCTTAATTCCGAAAAAGTCACGAACACCAAACAGTTCTTTCTTTTCCTTATCCCAAATCACAAAGGCAAACATACCCCGAAGCTTGTCCAAAAGCTTGACACCGTATTCTTCATAGCCATGGAGAAGCACCTCAGAGTCACTTTCGGTGGTAAAGGTATGTCCCTTTTTGAGTAATTCCTCCCGAAGAGGCTGATAATTATAAATTTCACCGTTAAAGACCAAAACCTTGGTATTGTCTTCGTTATAGATGGGCTGACTGCCGTGATCCAAGTCAATAATGCTCAGTCTGCGAAACCCTAATGCAATATGTTCATCCACATATTGTCCGTCAGCATCAGGTCCTCGGTGAATAATTTGATTCATCATACATTCCAGTACGTTACCGTTATCTCCGATTTCGTTTGTAAATCCTACAAAACCGCACATATTTTTTCATCCTTCCGTGCAATAGTATTCTATTTTATTATACCACGGAACATAACAAAAGGCAAGGATTTTTTCAAAATGGGATCCTTGCCTTTTTTCTATTAATAGAGTCTGTAAAGCATTTGAGCAGCTTCTGCTCTTGTCACTGCGTTGTTTGGTCGGAGAGATCCGTCCTCATAGCCTGAAATGACTCCCAGAGCAACCATTTGCCGAACTGCATTAAGTCCCCATTGCGGGATTTCGTTTTTATCTTTGGCAGTGATGGTTTCTTTGGGATAACCGGCTGTTAGGGTACGGGTGAGTACCGAACAGATTTCTGTTCTTGTAATGGGTGCAGCAGGGTCAAATTCACGTTTTTCTCCGTTGGCACGACCACTCATAAGTCCTGCTTTGACCACCGCTTTAATACTTGATGCTGCCCATTGGGGGAGAGAGCTTTCGTCATCTAATCCTGTTGAGTCGTTGGTAGGAGAGAGCCCTTTGAATTTGGTAAGCAACACCGCAAATTCTGCTCTGGTCATTGCTTGAGAGGGTTTGTAATAGAATCCGTTATATTCGGAAAACCCGCTGATTAACCCTTGGCGGTACAGATAATTGACTGATTTTTCCGCCCAATGCTCTTTCATATCATCAAACCGATTGGGAAGGGTTTTCTTATCGCCTGTTTCTAATACGGTAAGCATAGCTGCTTTGGTTCCCGATCCTGCTTTTAAGGTCAATTTGTGAAATTCATTGTCCGGCAGCTCGTAGGTAAAGGAATCTCGATTTTCAGAAAGGGTAATAGGAACTTCTTTTCTGTCTACCGTAAGAGAAATCCAATCAAATTCTATTCCTTTGACCGGATTCATGGCTGCTGTAACAATCCCTTCGTTTTCTTTCATGGACAGTTCCATAAAGGGCGTTTCATCCTCAGGTCCTTTGACGGTAACGGGAATGGATACGATTCTTTCACCTGCGGAAACGGTTAAGGTGCCTTTTTCTGAAAATTTTCCTGCAGTAAAGGTTCCGTTTTTGTCAATGGTACCCAGGTTTGAAGATACCGACCAGGTAAAACATTGGTCATTTGAAGTCACATCCTGATAGTGATGTCGTGCTTTTGCCGTAAGAGAAAGGGAGGTTTCGCTGTTTAGGGTCAGGGAAGAAATTTTGCTTCCGGTATTTTGATTATATATCGTAATTTCATCCGGTGTGTCCAAAGAACGATAATAACGACGGTCAGGGATCATACCCTCTGAAGATATGGTAATATAGCAATCTTTTTGTCCGAACGTTACCTGATGATTTCCATTATATACGGCATCTCCTTCAATTTCATAAGAAACAGTAGCCGGAGGTGTTGCGGCAAAACCTGCTGAATCGGTTGCCTTTACGGTAAACTCTTCTTGATATCCTTTGAGATAAATTCCACCATAGGGGTATAAATGAAGCTTTGCAGTATCCCCTGTGGGAGTTTGTTTATTGATGAGTGCAAAAAAGTTGGAAACGGCACGAAGGGCACCGTCTGAAGGGGAATTTAAAAGAGCTGATTGAGAATTTCCCGGGTAAATTCCGTTCACACAGGTGGATCCCCCACCATCCATATTAATAGCATCCACACATCCCAATTCCTGCATTCGCTTGGCAAGAGTGGCAAGACGAACTCCGTAGCTTCCTGTTTGACGTCCGTCAATGGTATAAAAGACCGTGCTTCCGTCAGCTTTGATTCCTACTGCAGTTCTGGGTGCGGCGGTATCGTCAAGTCCCGTCAGTTTTCCGTCACGGAGTAACACACCTCCTACTGAGCCTGTGGCATATTCTGCGGTTTCCCACAAGCCTTCCGGACAGTTGACCGCACGATTGGTAATGGTGACCTTTTCACCCACTTTTAAAGATTCCAATTGACGGTATAATTCTTCATCGCCCTCTGCATGAAGGCTGATGACATATTTTCCTTTGGGAATGGAAATGGATCCATCATGATAATCCACATCTTCTACAATTCCTGTTACCTCTTTACCAATGGCAAGTGTTCCTTCGATGGAACCGATGACCACATCAACACCCCATCCGTTTGCACGGGTATCGGAATAATAATCGTCAGTCATCATGTAAATCCGTGATGCAAGACGGTATTTATTAATATTGGCAATTGGAATAGTTTGAGTTTCTGTTTTCAATTCTGTTTTAATTTCCAACCAAGACAAAAAGGCGGAGCCGTCCTTTCGGAAGGCAATGGCATCCTGACCTTCTTCGCTTTTGGTCAGAATTTCTCCTTCGGTTATGGTATGACCCATGGGAACTCCTGTCTGAAAAGAGAAAAAATCTGCATTCATCCCCATAATGGGGGTTAGTCCTTGGGAATTCAGATAAGAGGTCATTTCAAGCAGAGTTTTTCTACCGTAAACTGTTTTCCCACCTGTAATCACAGGGACAATATTTTCATTTGGAGTATAGGTAAAGTAATGTTCGTTCTGATAGCCTACCCCTGATTGATTGCTGTAAAATAAATTGCTGTTATAGACTACTCCGTCTCCAAAAGTGAGGGCGTCAGCAAACAGCTCTTCTCCCAAGATAGAGGCAGAAACGGTTGTACAAGCAAGAATCAGACACAAGGTGATGAGTAAAATTCGTTGTTTCATTATAGCAAATCCTCGTTATAAATCGCTCTGCTTCCTCCCGTAAATTTCAAACGGGAACGGGCACAGTTCACTCTTGCTTCTCCGATTTGACGAAGGGAACATCTGACGGGAACCGCCACGGGAGCCATATGCATTCCGATTAAAGTTTCTCCAATGTCCATTCCTGCTTTAGCTTTTATTTCTTCTACCAATACAGGTTCGGAAAATGCATGATAAGCTGCGGTGGCGAAGGAACCGCCTGCCTTCTTTTGAGGAATGGCATTCACTTGAGATAGATTGTATTTTTCTGCTGCTTCCTGCTCTATTACAAGAGCCCGATTTAAATGCTCGCAGCATTGTGCTGCTAAATAAATCCCATGCTCTTGCAATACTGAATAAATTCCTTCAAAGACCTCTTTTGCCGCATCTACATCCGAGTTGGTACCAATTTTATTTCCCATAATTTCACTGGAGGAACAACCGACGATAAAAATTTCCCCTGATTTTATTTTGGAAATCTCGATTAATTCACGGGTAATGGCAATGGCTTGTTCTTTTATGGTCATAAAAAAATCTCCTTTTTGTTTTTTTCTTATTATATCATAAATGAGGATGAAATTCAAGAGGAGAAATCAGGATACAAATTTTCTGATTTTTGTTACATATTTTCTTGCCTTGAGAAAAAAGAATGTGATATGATAAAAGAAAAAAGGAAGGCGGAAAATGAATGATTACAGTTGGAGTAATTGGTGCAGGAAATATTTGCAAAGCCCATCTTGAGGCATATATGAAAAACACAGAATGTAAGGTGAAAGCCATTGCAGATTTGAATGAGAAACAGGCAAAAACGGTAGCGGAAAATTATGAGATTAAGGATATTTATACAGATTATCGGGACTTGCTTGCTGACAAAGAAATTGATGCGGTGAGCATTTGCACCCCTACCTTTACCCACAAACAGATTGCAATTGATGCTTTAAAGCAGGGAAAGCATGTTTTGTGTGAAAAACCCCCTGCATTGAATGCGGAGGAAATCAGAGAGTGCAGTAAAGTGCAGAAGGAAACAGGAAAAGTATTAATGTTCGGCTTGGTTTGTCGGTTTTATAATCAGATTCAGTATTTGAAGCAGTATATCGAATCAGGAAAAATGGGACAAATTATTTCTGCTGAGGCGGCTCGGGTTTCGCGGTGTAAGGGCTTGGAAAAATGGTTTGCAGACAGAAAAAAGGGCGGAGGATTTTTGCGGGATTCTGCTATTCATCAGATTGACAGTGCCTTGTATCTCATGGGTTATCCTAAACCCAAAGCAGTAGTGGCAAGTCAGACCTTCTTAAATGCGGATTTGCCTGAAAAAATGTCTCAAGGTGAATCGAACTGGTTTTATCAGTCTTATGATACCGGGGAATATGAGAACAATATCGAAACGGCTATTACAGGCTTTGTAACCTTTGATAATGGTTCTTGCCTTCATATTAAATCAGCTTCTGTTCTGAATTCGGTGGCAAAGGGTGCTTATGTCACCTTAAACGGTGAGCATGCGGGAATCAAGCAGAATATGGATAATATGGAACTGAAAATGCTGGAGCTGGATTACGGCCCCTGTTTTAAAGAAAGTATCCCTCAAGTGTCAAAAAATAATCCTTTCAATGGAGAAATCGATCATTTCTTGCAGTGCTGTGAAAACAAAACAGAATGTATCTGCAAAATAGAGGAAGCGGAATGCCTTATGCAAATTATTGATGCAATGTATCAATCTGCAGATACCGGTTTGCCTGTTGTATTTGATTA
>JAZQHN010000354.1:0-4099 GCA_045540615.1 Clostridia bacterium | reverse complement strand
CATTGGTAGAGAATGGATATACCGATTGCCGGGTTACCCGTTTGATTGTAGAGGAATATCTGGAGGACGTAATCAAATTCGGTGCCGATACCGTTATTTTAGGATGTACCCATTATCCTTTACTGAAAAAAGTAATTCAAGAGACGGTAGGGAATGAGGTTACGTTGATTGACGTGGGAGCTCAGGCTGCTCGTTTGGTTGCGGAAAAATTAAAGGAAGAAGATTGCTTGGCAAAAAATTCAGGTGATGTATCTTATTATGTGAGTGATAATGTGGAAAATTTTGCAACATTGGGAAGTTTGTTTTTAAATTGCGAAATCAAAGAACAGGTTCAGAAAATAGATATTGAGAGGTTTTAACAGAGATGGAGAAAAAAATGTTACTGAAAATTCTGGGAAACCGAAAGCAGGACGGGGAAGAAGAAAAAGTGGAATTTATCACCGAAGCTTTGTACCGTCAGGATGAGGACGGATATTCCCTGGAATATCAAGAAACAGAAGTAACGGGAATGGAAGGGACGGTAACCTTAATTCATTTTCGTCCCAAAGAAATTTCGATTTCCCGCATGGGAACCAGCAATTCTCATTTGCGGTTCGAAGAAGGAAAAAAACATGTAACCATGTATGAAACAGAAATGGGAATGTTATCTATGGGCGTCAGCTCCAAAAACATTTCCGTACAGCTGAATGAAGCAGGGGGACAGGCTGAGTTTGATTATCATCTTGAAATCAACAATGTTCCTGCGTCAGACAACCATTTTTCGATGAAAGTTTGGGAGGTATAAAGGATGAAAATTAATCCGATTCAACAGGTGAAAGAAGAAATTACAGTGGTGATT
Source organism: Clostridia bacterium (assembly GCA_045540615.1). Lineage (GTDB taxonomy): Bacteria > Bacillota > Clostridia > HGM11514 > HGM11514 > SIG438. The sequence continues at coordinate 3,261 of JAZQHN010000354.1, read as the reverse complement.
CAAAAGGCATTGGAAGCAGAACAGTTAGACGGCTTTGGTGCAGAAATTGAAATTGAAAAGCCCAAGGATGCAGGACACGGTGATTTTGCAACCAATATTGCGATGCGTCTTGCTAAGCCTGCAAAATCTGCACCCCGTGCAATTGCAGAAAAATTGATCGGCTCATTTGAATTGGAAAACAGCAGCATTCAAAAGGTGGAGGTTGCAGGCCCCGGCTTTATCAACTTTATCTTAAAGCCCGACTGGTTTTACTCTGTTTTGGATGTGATTCAAAAAGAAGGAGCAGATTACGGAAGAGTTAATACAGGAGACGGAAAAAAGGTGATGGTGGAATTTGTTTCTGCCAATCCTACAGGTCCTATGCATGTAGGAAATGCCAGAGGCGGTGCCATCGGTGATGTGTTGGCAAGCGTATTGGATTTTGCAGGATATGATGTTACCCGTGAATTTTATATCAACGATGCAGGAAATCAGATTGAAAAGTTTGGAAATTCTCTGGAAGCAAGATATTTGCAATTGTTACAGGGAGAGGACAGTGTTGAATTTCCTGAAGACGGTTATCACGGAGAAGATATAACTCAGCTAATGAGAGATTATATCGAGCTTTACGGAGATTGCGAGCTTTCCAAAAGCTCTGAAGAACGAAAAAAAGCATTGGTTGCATTCGGCTTGGAGAAAAATATTTCCGGAATTAAGAAAACCATGGAACAATTTGGGGTTCACTATGATGTATGGTTCCGTGAAAGTGAATTGTACAAAAGCGGGGAAGTAAAGGAAACCATTGCGCAGCTTGCAAAAACAGGAAAAGCTTACGAACAGGAAGGAGCAACCTGGTTTGGTGCTACCGCTTTCGGTGCAGAAAAGGATGAGGTGTTGGTTCGTTCTAACGGGATTCCTACTTACTTTGCTGCAGATATTGCCTATCATCAGAATAAATTCAAAACCCGTGAATTTGATACGGTAATTGATGTTTGGGGTGCAGATCATCATGGTCATACTGCTCGTATGAAGGGAGCAATGGATATTTTGGGTATTAATCCGGACAGATTGCAGTTTGTACTTATGCAGCTGGTTCGTTTGATGCGTGACGGTGAGGTGTATAAAGTATCAAAGCGTACGGGGAAAGCCATTACATTAAATGAATTGTTGGATGACATTGGAAGCGATGCGGCACGGTTTTTCTTTAATCTTCGTCAGCCTTCCAGCCATTTTGATTTTGATTTGGATCTGGCAGTTTCTCAAACCAACGAAAACCCTGTTTATTATGTTCAGTATGCCTATGCAAGATGCTGTAGTATTTTAAGAATGCTGGAAGCGGAACAGGTAATGGTTCCTCAATACAGTCAGGTGGATTGCTCTCTTATGAATACTCCTCAGGAAATGGCACTGTTGGAACGGCTTTCTGCCTTTCCGCAGGAAATTACGGATGCTGCAGAACAGTATGAGCCTTCGAAAATTACCCGTTATACGGTTGATTTGGCATCAGCTTTTCATTCCTTCTACAATGCAAACCGTGTAAAAGGGGAAAACGAAGCATTAATGAAGGCAAGATTGCTTTTAATTGACTGCGTTAAAACAACTCTTCACAATGCCCTTGGTGTATTGGGAGTAACAGCACCTGAACGGATGTAAATCAGTTTATCAGGAGGAAAAAGAATGAAACATAAATTGTTATGCTTTCTTTTATCATTCATCATGCTATTTTCCATTGCAGTTCCGTCTTTTGCAGAGCTTCAGGAAAAAGATGTTGCTGATATGACAGAGGAAGAATATCAACAGCTGATAGAAGAAAATGCTGAAAAAATGGGTGTTTCTGTAGAAGAATATAAAGAACTGTTGCAAAACACCATGTTTAAGTATTATAAGACTTACATTAAGGAAATTGCCGACAATTATAAATTTGGAATTTCTTTGGAAGAATTATATGAACTGACCATCAAAGAACTTGTGGGTGTGGATAAAGGAAAATTAGAATCAGCCATTTCATCGGTGTTTGAAGGTTTGGATGTGAACAGTCAGTATTTTGACCAAAATTCCTATTCCAATTTCACACAAAAGATTGACGAGAATTTACACGGAGTCGGAGTTATTGTTACCAATCTGGATGGTAAAATTATCATTACCGGTTTTCCGGTGGACAATGCACCGGCTGAGGCTGCAGGAATTTGTCCGGGAGATGAGTTGGTTTCTGTAGACGGAAAAGATGTAAAGGGAATGGACGTGAATGAAATTGCTCCTTATATCCGGGGAGAATTGGGAACGCAGGTTACATTAGGAATCCTTCGGGACGGACAACCTCTTTCTTTTACCTTGACCAGAATAGAAATGAAACAAAATCCCGTTACTTATCGGTATCTGGATAACGGAATCTTGTATCTTCAACTGTCAGCCTTCAATAAGGGTGCGGCAGCTGAAGTGGAAAAGGTGATGAAGGAAGCTGATTCCAAAGGAATCGTAAATGTCATTTTGGATTTAAGAAACAACTCCGGAGGCTTTGGTTCGGAAGCTTATGACATTGCTTCTTTGTTTCTTCCAAAGGGATTGTTGATTGCCACCATGGAATATAAGGATGAAACAAGAAACGAGGTATTTCATTCTACAGCAAAATTCAAGAAAAAGAAATACAATACCGTTCTTTTGGTGAACGAATACAGTGCATCAGCATCAGAATTGTTGGCGGCTGCTTTTCAGGACCATGAAATGGGCGTGTTAATCGGAACAAATACTTACGGAAAGGGTACCGGTCAGCAAATTTATTACTTGAATGCTTTTGACAGCGGATATAAGCTGACCGTTTGCCAATACCGAACCCCCGATGGCACACTGCTTCCTGCAACAGGATTACAACCTGATAGAAAGGTAGAAAATCCTATGGTTTATATTAATAAAAATTCCGATGTTCCTCAAATGACCATGGAACGCAAGCTCTATGTGGGAGATCGGGGAGAAGATGTCAAAGCCTGCCAGATTCGTCTTTCTATGCTTGGATATGAACCCGGAAATCAAACGGGATATTTTGACCAAAAAACCGCAGATGCAGTCAGCCGTTTCCAAAATGATCAGAAATTGTATCCTTGCGGTGATTTGGACAATGCTACCCAAGGTAAGCTGTATACTGCATCCATTCCGTTACAGGTTGTTCGGGATGATCAAATGAAAGCGGCAATTGATTATTTTTCAGAATGATATTGTTCGGTGCTTTTACCGAAAATAAATTCATCCAAATCGCCTTGTTCTTTTGGAACAGGGCGTTTCTTTTCT
>JAZQHN010000353.1:0-1772 GCA_045540615.1 Clostridia bacterium | reverse complement strand
TAGAATGCCACGAGGGTGCAAATTTCTGTTTGCATACTCACCCGTTATTCAAGAGCTTGGATATGCGTCATAGCGGTAAGCCTTCCACGATTGAATATGTGGACGAAACCGAGTACACAGGTGCTCAAGGATGCGAAGAGTCTGTCAATCGTTATTGCTTCAGCATCCCCTGGTTCAAGCATTATGAACCGGAATGGATTGAAAAATGTGCTGATGCTTTCCGTAAGGTTTCGGAAAATTATCAGGAATTATTAAAAATCGATACTGTAAAAGAATATGTTGGTGGACGCTGGTTTGGATATTGATGAGGAGGGATTTGGTATGAGAATTGATGCACACAATCATCCGGATTATCAAAATAAAAGCTTTGATGCTGTCATCGAGAACATGAATCAAAACGGAATTGACAAAACCTGCTTGTTGTCCTGGGAAAACCCGTTAGATGAAAACGACCCCAGATATTATTATCCGTCTCCGGTTTGCGACACGGTTACCATTCCGTTTACACGGTGCGTTGATTTTTATGAAAAAGCACCCGACCGATTTATTTTAGGATATGCGCCCGATCCGAGAAAACCACAGGCAATCCAAAAAATGAAGATGGCAATGGAAAGCTTTGGCGTAAAAATTTGCGGGGAAGTGAAGTTCAGAATGTTGTACGACAACCCCGATTGTTTGGATTTGTTCCGTTTTTGCGGAGAACAGGGGTTGCCTGTTGTACTCCATCTGGACATTCCCGAGGCACAGCCGGCAGCAGAAGGTTCTGTTTGGAATCATTGGTGGTACGGCGGCGGTATGGATATGTTGGAGCGTGTGTTAAAAGCATGCCCCGAAACAAACTTTTTGGGACATGCACCCGCTTTTTGGGCAACAATTTCCAATGACGAGAAATGGAAAACCGAGGCGTATCCGTTGGGTGAAGTAATTCCGGGAGGATTGGTTGAGCAATTTTTGGATCAATATGACAATTTGTATTGCGATTGTTCGGCGGGGTCAGCTTGCAGAGCGTTAAGCAGAGATCCCGAATATACGAAAAAATTGATGCATGCTCATCCTGATCGGTTTGTTTTTGCCAGGGATAATTTTTTACCCGATTTAATAAATTTTTATGATTCCTTGGAATTACCGATAGAAATGCAAGAATTATTTTATCATGGAAATATTGAAAGATTAATCGGTTTGCGATAATGAATTCATTTTGATTGTATTAACCTGTTTTTTTAAAATGAATAAAGAAAAAATTGAAGCAATACTTTTTATCAGGAATATATGATATAATGTAGGCTATATAAAGGCAATTATAAAACAGAGTATGGATTTATATTTATGCCTATTGAAAAAAGGGAAGAAACACCTCTTTTTGTTACCCGAGATGCCTCGCTTCAAGCTTGTCAAACAATCCTGGCATAATCCAAACAAACAATTGGCAACATTTTGTAATTATGATAAGATAAAATAGACAGGTTAGAGGTGATTTTATGAGGCAACATGATGAAAAATAGAGGGGAGACACAATAGAACTTCCCTTTGTGCCGAAATGATCTCTGATCGTTTTTTGTATTAGGGAAAAGATTTTAAATGTTCCTGAATTTGCTGATATTGTACTCCCTGTTCATTGTCCGGACTACACCGAAAGTGGTGTTAAAGAAGAAATCACGACCGAATGGTCTGATGAATATGCGTTGCAAAATTAAAGGAGGAAGTAAGTATGAAAAAAACATTATCCATTTTCCTGGCATTATCTTTGATTTTGTCTTGTCTGGTTGCTGTAC
>JAZQHN010000352.1:0-2261 GCA_045540615.1 Clostridia bacterium | reverse complement strand
TATAAGGAAATTTCCATACATTTCCTATTCCAATAGCACAGCCTGCACTAATCAAAATAAACCCTAACCTGCTTTTTAATTTTTCTCTTTCCATAGTTTCCTCCAAATTTTTATTTTATACTGAAATAATTCAGCAACGATTCGGTATTTTCTTCCGAGTATTCAATTTCTGTCGAATACATCCTTGCATATTCCAAAAAATCAGAAACAGTAACAGTCCCTATTCTTTTTCTGTGGTTGGCACAAAGAAGCTGAATCATATGTAATCCTAAAAGAGCAAACTTTATCCGTTCATTTAATCTGCCATCATAGAGTCCTTCTCCTAAATGCCGATATAAAAAATAAATTAAAAGTTGTTCGAAAGGAATCTCCCATTCTGAGGAAAAAGAGCAGTCTGCATCTTCCAGCTCAGAAAGCAATTTTTCCCATGTCGGATCCAAATGCTCCAATTCCAAAAAAAGTTTTTTCCATTTCTCTGCAGAATATTCCGGTAAGCTAATTCCGATTTTTTTGATTCGCTCTGTAAGACTGAGTGTTCGATCCCCAAACAAAGCAAACAATCGGTCACGAAAACCAAAAAAGGGTAATTCTTCTCCCTCCCCCTCCAGTCTGACCAATGTTACTGGGTGCTGATTCGTCAAAATCAAGCGGCAAGCCTCTTCACAACAAAGTCCCAATCCCAGTTCAGTTCGCTCCTCGTAATCATTGCAAAATCGAGGATGGTCAGAACAAATCTGACAAAGGTAATGTTCACCAAGCTGGGTAATAAGTCGACAAAGATTTTGTTTGTCTAAAAAAGGACACCGTTCCTCGTCATCTAAAATAAAATGAGGAATCTCATCAGTCAATGCAATTTTTTCTTTTAACTCTTGTCCCAATTCACCTGAAATCTTGCTGTATTTCTTATAAGTTATTTCATCAATATTAATTTCCCAGCCAACACAACAGTTATGGCGGCATCGATCCGCAACACAGCGAAATTTCAAATAATAATCCGGTACATAAATCATTTCGCATCCCCATAAAAAACAACCACGAGGTGTACCCTCAAAAAACAGGGCACACCTCATTCATTTTTCGTTTACCGTAATTTTTCCTTTAAGGCACGGATTGCTCTGCCTCTGTGACTGATACTGTTTTTCTCCTCCCCTGTCAGTTGACCAAAGGTTTTGTCAAATTCCTCTACATAAAACACAGGGTCGTATCCAAAACCGCCATCGCCCAAAGGTTCATGAAGAATGATTCCTTCACATTCACCTCGAGCTGTTACCGTTTTACCATCCGGAGTACAGAGAGCAACCACAGATACAAACTGTGCCTTTCTTTCTGTCTCATTCTTCATTTCCACCAGCAGCTTTTCAATCCGTTGTTGATCTGTGGCATCTTCTCCGGCATATCGTGCCGAATACACTCCCGGGGCACCGCCCATGGCATCCACGCACAAACCGGAATCATCCGCAATGGCAGTCATACCTGCAATCTTTGCAATTTCAGAAGCTTTTTTGATGGCATTTTCCTCAAAGGTAGTACCATCCTCCTCTACCTCAATCTCCAAAGAAACATCCTTCAACGAAAGAATGGTATCCTCTGAAAAAATCTCACGAAATTCCCGTAATTTTCCTGCATTATTACTTGCAAGCAGGTAGGTGCTCATTTCATCACCGCCTTAAATCTTGGTAATATCTACAACGTGTTCTTCATAATTTTCGGTATAATCCATGCTAATGAGCAGTGCTTCTGCAGTATCTAAAGAAGTCAGACAAGGCACAGATGCTTCTACCGAGCAACGACGGATTTTAAATCCATCTCTATGATTATCGCTTCCCTTTGAGGGAGTGTTAATCACCAGATTTACTTCACCCGAACGGAGCAAGTCGGTAATATTGGGAGCCCCTTCCGAAATGGTATTTACATGTTTTGCAGCAATTCCATGTTCATTCAAGAACTTACAGGTTCCCTTGGTAGCATATACTTCGTAGTTGCGTTCTACAAATTGCTTGATAATCGGCAACGCTTCTTCCTTATCCTCATCACGGATGGTTGCAACCATTTTACCCCCCTCTGCTACTCTGGTGCCCGTTGCAATAAAGGCTTTAAGTAATGCATGAGGGAAGGATTTTGAAATTCCCAGCACTTCCCCTGTTGACTTCATTTCAGGTCCTAAGCTGATATCTACATCATGAAGCTTTTCAAAGGAGAACACCGGCATTTTTACTGCCACATATTCACTTTCAGGATACAACACATCAGTATAACCCATA
>JAZQHN010000351.1:0-3280 GCA_045540615.1 Clostridia bacterium | reverse complement strand
GACCGACGAGGATTGTCATGGGGTATTTTACATTGCGAATACCGATTCCGGTTTTGCGGTAGAGCCTTATGACTATCAGGATTATACAGCTCATGTGATTTCCAATTCGGAAGTTTTGTTGGGGATTCTTGACGGCACCATTGATGCAGTGAAGGCATATCTTGGTGGACAGATTAAAGCAGAAGGGAATTTGGAGCATATCAAAATTCTTGCCCGATTGAAGGAAAAACCAAAACGAAAGCCTGCTGCTAAAAAGACGGCTGATAAGAAAACAACTGCAAAAAAGAAAAAAGAAGAGTAAAAGAAAATCTCTCACTGAAGGTATTTGATCCTTTGTGAGAGATTCTTTTTTATAGTCCCATAATGTCATCAACCGGAACGGAAAATACAATAGCACGGCAATCTGTTTCTATTCCTGTTTCTTTTGTGATTGCCTCCATAATGGTTCGGCATTGTGATTGTTCTGTTATAATTGCAACTACATCCTTTTCCGGTTGAATGGTAAATCCAAAAAAGTTTTCGCCGTCTTCAAAGCCGGCTCTTCTTGCGTGAAGCAGGGTTCCTCCCCGAGCACCGGCAGATTTTGCTGCTTTCATTACAAGATCCGCATGGTCGCGGTTGCAAATTGTTAAAATTAATTTATGTTTCAAAGTATTGTCCAAGGTAATCGCCTCGATTTCTTTCATATTTTCAGGCTTGCAAAGAATCTGGGGAATTTGTGCACTCACAGAGGAAAGTGGGATGGTAAACATAATTCCATGTCCCGGTTTTTCTAAGTGGAAGCTTTTGGTTGCTTTTGTCAGCAACATCGGAATTTTGGAAACAGGAGCCATGGAAATGACAACATCCTTTTCATTACTTTCCAAACCCAAATAGTCCAACACTTCCGAAGAAGCAGTGCCCCGTCCCAGACAGATGTAGTCGTAATAAAGATTTTGAGAACGGAACAAAGTAACAAGCTTACTGCCTTCGTCCCGTTTTAAAATGCTGACAATCAGCTTGATTCGGTCTAAGGGATAGTTTGTCATCAGCCTTCCTCCTCGTAATCAATAATTTCATCTGTAATCAAAATCATTTCTGCCGGTGTAATATCGGTTGCTGTTTTTACCTTTTTGTTATATACAAGTCCCAACAATTGAATTGCAATCAAAGGAGTCATGGCAACCATTGCGATAATACCAAAGGCATCAGTCAGCACGTTTCCGTTGGGAATGCTTTCGCAGGCACCCATAGCAAAGGGTAGTAAAAAGGTGGCTGTCATAGGACCGCTGGCAACACCGCCTGAGTCAAAGGCAATGGCAGTGAATACTTTAGGAACAAAAAGGCTTAACAGTAAAGCAACAGCATATCCGGGAATTAAAAACCAGTAAATAGAGATTCCGTAAATGACGCGGATCATGGCAAGACCCAAGGAAAATCCCACGCCTAAGGATAAACAGGTGAGCATTGCTTTTTGCGGAATTGCACCGTTTGTTAATTCTTCAACCTGCTTGTTCAGAACGTGAACGGCAGGCTCCGCTACAACAATAAAATAACCCATAATAACACCTAAAGGAATCAGAATCCAACGAAATTCCAAATTCGCTATTTGTGCTCCCAAGGTATAACCTGCCGGCATGAAGCCGATGTTCACACCTGTTAAAAACAGTACCAGCCCCAAGTAGGTGTAAGCTGTACCAACAAAAATTTTAATAATATTCCGTCTGGTCATTTGCTCCTCGGACAGCAATCGGATGAATCCAAAAAATATCATAATAGGAAGAAGCCCTAATGCAACTTCCTCCATGTATTCAGGAAAGCCGTGCAAAAATTGCATTCCTGCCTCTTTTGAATCAAGAATGACAGGGATGGCAAAGGGTTCATATAAGATTTCTCCTGTACCGCGAATCAAACCGAGAATCATAATGGCAAGAATCGGTCCGATACTGCAAAGAGCAATCAGACCAAAATTATTTTCTTCTTCATCACTTTTTTGAGCAGAAGCAATACCAATTCCCAATGCCATAATGAACGGAACGGTAATGGGACCGGTAGTCACACCTCCTGAGTCAAAGGCAACAGCCAAAAATTCTTTCGGAACAAAAAAGGAAAGGAGAAATAACAGGGGATACCATAAAAATAACAGCTTTTGCAATGATAACTTAAATATTTCACGAAGCATGGAAATGACTAAAAAGATTCCTACTCCCACAGCAACCGTAAGAATAATAATAAGATCGGGAACTGCAGGGACCTGTTTTGCAAGCACTTGGAGGTCGGGTTCTGCAATGGTGATGGCGGCTCCAATGCAAAAACAAAGAAACAACATGATGCTCTTGTTTTTCAAGGTGGATAAGCTTCGTCCTGCTTCATTTCCCATAGGCATCATTGCCAAATCCGCTCCTAACGAAAAAAACCCCATTCCAACAATTAATAAAATAGCACCAAGTAAAAATAATACCATGGTACCGCTGGAAAGAGGGGTAAGTGTAAAACTTAAAATCAGTACAATCACCGTAATAGGCAGTACTGACGCCAAGGATTCTTTGATTTTTTCTTTTAACTTCGTTTTCAAGCCATAATCTCCTTGTTTTTATTGTAGTACTGTGGTCAACCAATCCGATTGACCACAGCATAGTTTATGCAACAAATTATTTCTGAATGACCCAATCCACCTTTTCCCAAGGCAAATCCAAATCATTTCTTCCAAAATGACCGTAAGCGGCTGTTTGCTTATAAATGGGACGACGTAATCCAAACCGTTCAATGATGGCAGAAGGACGGAAATCCATATTGTCTTCAATTGCTTGATAAATAACTTCCATAGGCACCTGGTTGGTATCAAAGGTTTCTACCAAAACCGAAACAGGTTTTGCTACACCGATTGCATAGGCAAGCTGAATTTCACATTTCTTTGCCAAGCCTGCAGCAACAATGTTTTTTGCAGCATAGCGGGCAGCATAGCACGCGGAACGGTCAACCTTAGTCGAATCTTTTCCGGAAAATGCACCGCCACCATGCCGGGCATAACCGCCATAAGTATCAACAATGATTTTTCTGCCTGTCAGACCGGAGTCTCCTTGAGGTCCGCCGACTACAAAGCTTCCCGTGGGATTGACATATAATTTGGTTTCATCATCCATCCATTCTTTTGGAACGATAGGGTCAATCACAAATTGCTTTATATCCTTGCGGATTTGTTCCTGAGTTACCTCAGGATTGTGCTGGGTGGAAACAACAATGGTATCCACTCTTGCAGGAACATCGTTGATGTATTCAACTGTTACCTGTGTTTTACCGT
>JAZQHN010000350.1:0-2091 GCA_045540615.1 Clostridia bacterium | reverse complement strand
TACCGTACCCTCGTACGCCGACGAATTGAAGTTCTAAAAATATCCCTTCCTTTTTCCTCGTCTGCCAGCGTGTCGATAAGTTTATCGACACGCTGAAAGCATGCTGCCAAAAAATGCAGCATGCTTTTTTAATCGTATTGGTTATTTTTTATTTTCATCCGCAAATTCTTTGGCATCTTCTACGTTTTCGTCAGAAGGAATTGCCACGTTAGTTCGTTTGTCCCGCTTATGTGATTCTGACAGGGCATAAGTGTCGTAAGGCTGAACATTTTTTCGTTTTTCCGGTTTTGACATTTTTATCACACTCCGGAATTATTTTATGATGGAAAAACAAATTTTATTCACAGTCACCCAATGGTGCAATGACATGTTTGTACAAAGATCGAAATCCGATGGAACAAATCATTACCGCTGCAATTTCTGCAATGGGAAAGGATAGCCAAACCAAGTTGACATTTCCTGTTTTTGACAGTAAAAATGCACTTGGAACCAAGAAAATCAATTGTCTTGCAAAGGAAATAAACATACTAAACACTCCATTTCCCATTGCTTGAAAAACGGAGATCAGCACTACACATACGCTGGCAAATATAAAGCACAAGCTGATGGTTCGAAGTGCAGGAACACCGATAGCAATCATTTCAGCGGAAGCATCAAACAATTTCAAGAAAAATTCAGGGAAAACCTGGAATAAAAACAATCCAATCAGCATAATGCCCGCCGCATAAAAAATACTGTACAAAATGGTTTTGGTAATTCTTGATTTCTTTTGAGCACCGTAATTATAGGAAACGATGGGCACCATACCATTATTCAAACCAAATACGGGCATAAAGATAAAGCTTTGTAACTTAAAGTAAATTCCGAATACTGCTACTGCTGTAGTGGAAAATGCTACTAAAATTTTATTCATTGCAAAGGTCATAACAGAACCCATAGCAGACATCAATGCAGAAGGTATTCCTACTGCCAGAATTTTCTTTAAAATGGTTCCGTTCGGGAGAAAGCAATGGAAAGATACTCGAATTTCATGGTTGCATTTGATGTTAAAAATCAACGCAAGAACAGCACCGGCAATTTGCCCGGCAACGGTTGCCGCCGCCGCACCTGCCACCTCCATACGAGGAAATCCCCATAAACCGAAAATGAAAATGGGATCCAGTATGATATTAACAATTGCACCTGTTCCCTGGGCAATCATAGAGTAAACGGATTTTCCTGTAGATTGAAGTAATCGTTCCATCATGACCTGAAAAAAACACCCAAAGGAGAAAACACAGCAGATGGTCAGATAAGAAACACCGTATTCGACAATTTCTCTTTCGCCTGCTCCTGCCTGTGCTACGAAAAAGGGTTTCACTACCGTAACACCGAGAATCAGAAAAATCAAATAACTGATAAAGCTGATGAAAAGACCGTTTCCTGCTGTTTTATTAACAGATTTAAAATCCTTTTGCCCTAAAAATCGGGATAGGTTGGCATTGACCCCAACACCCATTCCCACTGCCAGAGAAATCATAAGATTCTGCATGGGAAATGCAAGGGAAACAGCGGTTAATGCATTTTCACTTAACTGTGCCACAAAGATAGAATCCACCACATTGTATAAAGCCTGTACCAGCATGGAAATCATCATAGGAATGGACATGGACAGCAGTAGCTTATTAATAGGCATAACTCCCATTTTATTTTCTTTTTGTTTGTTCATAGTAATCACCTTTTGCCTGAAATGAATTCGTACCTTTCTATTTTACCCTTCTTTCCCACATCTGTCAATTCGCAAAACAAACGATTTTATGTATAAATTGGACTGATTTTTGTTTGAGATATCTCAAATTGATGATAATGAATGTTTCTGTATTTTCCCGGGGTGATGCCATTTTGTGGGGGATAGGAAAAAATGTTCAGAACGAAAAAACCTAACAACGGGATTATCATCCCGTTTCAGCGTGTCGATAAACTTATCGACACGCTGGCAGACGAGGAAAAAGGAAGGGATATTTTTAGAACTTCAATTCGTCGGCGTACGAGGGTACGGTAGAGTTGAAGTTCTGAAAAAGCAAGCAACCGTCAGGGAAATTCGATATTTTC
>JAZQHN010000349.1:0-10827 GCA_045540615.1 Clostridia bacterium | reverse complement strand
TATGGTATTTGATGAACTCATCGGTGAATCCAAGGATACCAAAGACGCAGAACGTTTCGCGGAAGTAGAAAAGATCGAAGCAATGAGTCCGGAAGAAAAATTCGCTTTCTTCCAGAATGAGCTGAGCAAATGTATCCGTTGTAATGCCTGCCGTAACGTATGTCCGGCCTGCAGCTGCCGTAAATGTGTATTTGACAGCACAAAATTTGACAGCGCGCAGAAAGCCAACGTGGATTCCTTTGAAGAAAAGATGTTCCATGTGATCCGTGCCTTCCATGTAGCCGGAAGATGTACCGACTGTGGAGAATGCTCCCGTGTTTGTCCTCAGAATATTCCTCTTCACCTGTTAAACAGAAAGTTTATTAAGGATATTAACTCCTTCTACGGTGACTATCAGGCAGGTGCAGAGGTAGGAAGCCGGGCACCCTTGGTAGATTATACCACCAATGATTTAGAACCGAGTGAAGCAGTTGAGAAAGGAGCGGGCAAAGATGCGTAAATGTTCTTTAAATGCCTTGGATGCGGTCTTTGAAACCATCTCCAAAAATGCAAAGCTTTATCTTCCTGTGGATGGCGAAAAGGGTGCGGAATATAGAATATGGGAAAACGGTGTAGTCATGAGCAATGCTTTAAACACCCACCGCAGTCCTAAAGATTTCTTCTTTCCTCAAACAGAAAACATGATGGAATTTAAAACAGAAGGAAAAAACATTGAGGTCATTGATATTCGCTCTGAGCACGAAGATTTTGTTGTTTTTGGTGTTCGTGCCTGTGATGTGAAAAGCTTAGAAATTTTAGACCGTGTATTTTTGAGCGAACCCTATGACAGTTTCTATGCAAACAGACGGGAACACGGCGTGATCGTTTCTTTGGCTTGTACCAGACCTACAGAAACCTGTTTTTGTCAAACCTTTGGAATTGATGCTGCCTCCCCCGAAGGAGATGTAACCTGTTGGAAAACAGAAACGGATTTTTATTTCCGGGCAAATACCGAAAAGGGTGAAGCTCTTTTGGCATCCATTTCTGCTGTAACAGAAGAAACGGATGATTCAGAAGTAAAGAAACAGCAGGATCAAACCAAAGAAATCATGAAAAAACTTCCTTTGGCTGATTTGAAAGCAGACAAATTTGGTTCAGGAAAAACATCCAAATATTTTGACGATCCCAAATGGGCAGAGCTGTCCCAATCGTGTTTGGGTTGCGGTACCTGTACCTTTGTTTGCCCCACCTGTCAATGTTACGATATTAAGGATTTTAATACAGGTAATGGTGTCATTCGTTTCCGTTGCTGGGATTCTTGTATGTATTCTGATTTCACAAAAATGGCACACGGAAACTCAAGACTGTCCCAATTGGAACGGTTCCGTCAGCGGTTTATGCACAAGCTGGTTTATTATCCTACCAATAACGAAGGACTGTTCAGCTGTGTGGGCTGTGGCAGATGCTTATCAAAGTGTCCCATTTCTATGAATATTGTAAAAGTAATGAAAGGATTAGGAGGGATTGACGAATGAATCAACGTGCTGAATCACAAATCCCCGTAATCGGTGTGATTACTGATGTGCGGATTGATACCCCTGATGTAAAAACTTTCCGTGTGGTTACTCCTGACGGAAAAAAAGCCTTTGAGCATAAACCGGGACAATGTGCTATGCTGTCCATTCCCGGTGTAGGAGAAGCAATGTTTTCCATTACCTCTTCTCCTACCAATACCGAATTTATGGAATTTTCCATTAAAAAGTGCGGTTGTGTCACCGAATGGCTTCATCAGGCAGAGGTTGGTCAGCAGATTACCATCCGCGGACCTTACGGTAATCCCTTCCCTGTAGATACAGAATTTGCAGGAAAGGACTTATTATTCATTGCAGGCGGAATTGGATTGGCTCCGTTGCGTTCTGTTATCAATTACTGCCGTCATTATCGTGACCGTTACGGTAAAATTGATATTGTTTACGGCTCCCGAAGCATGGACGACTTGGTAGATTATCAGGAAATTATTGATGAATGGTGCAAGGATGAGGGAATCAACGTTCATCTGACCATTGACCGGGAACAGGAAGGCTGGAACGGTCATGTGGGATTTGTTCCCAACTATGTGAAGGAGTTGAATTTCTCTACCGATAAAACCGCCGTTCTTTGCGGTCCTCCCATCATGATTAAATTCACGTTAGAAGGACTTTGCGAGCTGGGTTTTGACAAAACTCAGATTTATACCACCATGGAACTGAAAATGAAATGCGGTATCGGAAAATGCGGCAGATGTAACATTGGCTCCAAGTATGTATGTAAAGACGGTCCCGTATTCCGCTGTGACGAGCTGGAAGAATTACCGGATGAATATTAATCAGGAGGAACAAATCATGGAAAATATGGTAACAATTTTTCTGTTCGGAAAAAAATATGAAGTGCCGGACAATTTAACAATTATGAGTGCAATGGAATATGCAGGTTATCAGTTAGTTCGGGGATGCGGATGCAGAAACGGATTTTGCGGTGCCTGTGCCACTATTTACAGAATTAAGGGGGACAAGGAATTGAAGGCTTGTCTTGCTTGTCAGACAAAGGTAGAAGACAATATGTATATTGCTACCCTTCCCTTCTTCCCTCTGGTAAAACAGGTTTATGATATTGAAAAAATCAAACCTACCGAGCAGATTATGATGCAGTTGTATCCTGAAATCTATGCTTGCATCGGCTGTAATGCCTGCACAAAGAGCTGTACTCAGGAGCTGAATGTAATGCAATACATTGCATATGCTCAAAGAGGGGAATATGAAAAATGTGCAGAAGAATCCTTTGATTGTGTGATGTGCGGTGTATGTTCTTCCCGTTGTCCTGCAGGAATTTCTCATCCTCAGGTAGCCATGCTTGCCCGCAGACTAAACGGAAAATATCTTGCTCCCGGATGCGGTCACTTAGAAACCCGCGTAAAGGAAATCAAGGACGGAACATTTACTGAGTTAATAGAAGCTCTCATGGAAAAGCCCATTGAGGAAATGAAAGAGCTTTACAATCACAGAGAAATTGAAAAATAAGGAGGGGATGTCATATGTATTCAGAAAAATTTCAGGAATCTTTAAAAGCAGTAGAAGCAGCACGTGAACAAAACATTGCTTACGAGCCGGACAGAATGACTGCTCAGCAAAAGGAAGATTTGCTAAAGGCATATCATCCCGATTATAAGCAAGAGGAATTTGAAACCTTAAAAATCGGCCCCAACAAGGGAGAAAAAGTACCTCGTGAGCTGGCAGAAACCTTACAGGCACATAGCAGAATCAAAGCAGGTGACGTTGATTTGACCAAACCCGACTATGAGGTAGACGTGCTGATTATCGGCGGTGGCGGTGCAGGTGCATCTGCAGCCATTGAAGCTCACGAAGCCGGAGCTGACGTTATGATTGTTACCAAGCTTCGTATCGGAGATGCCAACACTATGATGGCAGAAGGGGGAATTCAGGCAGCAGATAAAGAAAATGATTCTCCTGCCATTCACTTTGGTGACGCATTCGGCGGCGGTCACTTTGCCGCAAAACGAGAACTCCTTTCCAAATTGGTTTGTGATGCTCCTGAAGCAATTTTGTGGCTGTCCGAATTGGGTGTAGAATTTGATAAAACAGAAGACGGCACTATGGTTACGACCCACGGCGGTGGTACCTCCAGAAAACGGATGCATGCCGCAAAGGACTATTCCGGTGCTGAAATCATGCGTACTCTCCGCGATGAAGTATTAAACAGAGCGATTCCCGTTGTGGATTTCACCTCTGCTATTGAACTGATTTTGGATGAAAATGGCAATGCAGCAGGTGCGGTTCTTATGAACATGGAAACAGAAGAATTGCTGGTTGCAAAAGCAAAAACCGTTGTTATCGCAACAGGCGGTGCAGGACGGATGCACTACCAGGGCTTCCCCACCTCCAACCACTATGGTGCAACAGCAGACGGTCTGGTATTAGGATATCGTGCGGGAGCAAAGCTTTTGTATGCAGAAACCTTGCAGTATCATCCCACAGGGGCTGCATATCCTGAGCAGATTTTTGGTGCTTTGGTTACAGAAAAGGTTCGTTCCTTAGGCGCAAAATTAGTCAATGCCAAGGGTGAAGTATTTATGCATCCCTTAGAAACCCGTGACGTATCAGCAGCATCCATCATCCGTGAATGTAACGATCGCGGAAACGGTGTGGACACCGGAAATGGTCTTGGCATCTGGCTGGACACTCCCATGATTGAAGCAATCGGCGGAGAAGGTACCATAGAAGCCAGAATCCCTGCTATGATGAGAATGTTTGGGAAATACGGAATTGATATCCGCAAAGAACCCATTCTGATTTATCCTACCCTTCACTATCAGAACGGCGGATTGGATATTACTGTAGATGGTATGACCACCAATGTGGAAAACCTGTTTGTTGCAGGAGAAGCTGTAGGAGGAATCCATGGCAGAAACCGTCTGATGGGCAATTCCCTGCTTGATATTATTGTATTTGGCAGAAATGCAGGTCAGAATGCAGCTGCAAAGGCAAAGAATGTAACAGTAGGAACTCTTTCTTTAAGCCATGTGGACAGCTTTGAGCAGGAAATTAAGGATGCGGGAATTGAAACAACAACCGTTTCTCCCAAGCTCCTTCCTGATTACAGAAGAAAATAAAAAGCATTTGTATGAAAAGAGGTTATTGTAAATGAATTTATTTGGCGGCGTCATTCCCGTTACAGGAGTCACCTTTTTAATGTTTTGTGTATTTGCTATTACGGTAATTGGATATGCACTGGGTCGTATCACCATTAAGGGTGTGTCTTTAGGAACTGCCGGTGTATTTATCATTGCTTTGCTGTATGGTTGTTTGTTTTATGATAATCTGGATGCGGAACTGACCGGCTATACCAAAAATGCACTGAAAATCGTAGAAAATATGGGCTTAATTTTATTTGTTACCTCTGTTGGTTTCATTGCAGGACCTAAGTTTTTCAGTAACATGAAGAAAAATTTTAAATCCTATGTATTGCTGGGATTGATTATTATCATTGCAGGCGGAATTGCTGCTGCAGCTTGTATTTTTATCGGAAGAGCAATGGGCGAAACAAATCCTGATAGATTGACTGCAATGGTAGTAGGGCTGTTTTCAGGTGCCTTAACTTCAACCCCTGCCTTTTCTTCAGCAAAAGCAACGGTTGACCCCATGTATGAGGATATTGTTTCTGTAGGATATGGTATTGCTTACATTTTCGGTGTCATCGGAGTTGTGCTCTTTGTTCAGTTGATTCCAAGATTGGTAAAGGCAAATATGGCAGAAGAAAGAGAAAAGCTTATCCAAGCTTCCGGTGGTACTGCAAAGGAAAAATACAGCGGTAAATTAATCGAACTTGATGATTTTGGATTTGCCCCCTTTGCATTGGCAACCGTAATCGGTATTATCATTGGTATGATAAAAATTCCCTTAACAACAAAAGGCTTGGACGGAACCACCTTTTCTCTGACCACCACAGGGGGATGCTTACTGACCGCTTTGGTATTCGGACATTTTGGCAGAATCGGTTCTATCAATATCATGCCCTCTGACCGTGCATTGAAGGTATTTAGAGAATTAGGACTGATGCTGTTCTTAATCGGTGCAGGTGTATCAGGCGGTGCAAGCTTTGTTGAAAACTTCCATTTCATGTATTTTATTTACGGTATGATTATGACCATTGTTCCTATGGTAATCGGATTCCTGTTTGCAAAATATGTACTCAAACTGAGCTTGCTGAATAACCTTGGTTCTATTACAGGAGGTATGACCAGTACTCCTGCCTTGGGAACACTGATTCATGTTGCCGGAACAGAAGATATTGCAGCGGCATATGCAGCAACCTACCCTATTGCATTAATCTCTGTCGTTATTGTTTCTCAGTTTATTATTATCTTATTTTAGACAGATCATCTATAATACTGCAAAATTAAACAGCCACCCGGAAAATTTGATGTTTTCCGGGTGGTTCTCTATTGTTCTATAAAAGGGCAACCTGATTATTTTCTTCTTTTTTGCTTGCATTAGTCTGACTTTTATGCTATAATAAGGAAAGAATTTATTTTAACAGGAAAGGTTGTTTTATGATGAGGAAAACGCGTAAAACCGTCAGCATTCTTCTTTTATTATTAATGCTGATTCAGATTGTGCCCATGGGGGCAAGTGCAGGAAAGCTGGAAGTGTATTGGGGACAAGATTACCCTTATGACGATGAATCTCCCTCCCCTTGTACAGTTATGTTTTATCATGAAGCGGGAGTTTCCAACTATGAGTTTACACTGTATAAGGATAACAAATCGGTGTACAGTGTAAGAATTGAAGAAGGGATGACAAACGGATCCTGGTGGGAAGAGGAAGCTGTCTTTCTCACAGAATTTGCTAAGAATGGTTCCGGCTCCTATCATTTCACCGTATCCAGCTTAGAGGGAGGCGGATGGGATATTGATGAAGCCAAAATTATCGAAACCAAAACAAGCGGTAAATTTAACTACACACAGCCCAAAACAAAATTAGCGGTTCCCACTATCACCTCTAATAAAGACGGAGAAGTAGCATGGAAGGGCGACAGCAACTCGGTTCATTATGTGATAGATACCTTTGTAGAATATACAAACGGAGAAACCTACGATCCTGATTATGTTCCCGGGTTTTATTGGGAACAGGATTTTTATTCTTTTGAGCATGACCTGAAAGATACTCTGCAATGGTTGGAAGAGTATGATGCCAAGCGTTTTCCTTACAATCAGGCAACAGTAAAAATCAAAGTAAGAGCCGTTCCTGAGGATGTACGGGATTATCAGCCTGGGGATTACACCGATTGGATTGTAGTGAAAAAGGCAGGAGGTGGAACAACACCTGAACCGGAAGAGCCAAAGCCTGTTGACAGAAGCAGTGTGGATAAAAAATATTACGACGGTGCAAAGCTGGTCTATGATTTGGGCATTATGCCTGCTGTTTATACCAATCCCAAAAAAGAAATCACCCGCGGTGATTTTGCAGTTGCCCTGACTGCTCTCTTAGGGTTGAAGGAAACTGCTAAGGGATTGGAGGATACCAAAGTTTTCTCCGATGTGGAAGCAGGAACAGAATTAAACGGTTGTATCAATGCAATTTATTATGAACGGTTGCTGAGTGGCTATTCTTCAACCAGCTTCCAGCCTGATACCGCAATTTCCTGCACCGATATCTGCAAGGTATTGGTCACTGCTTTGGGATACAAAGAAGCGGCAGAAAGTTATGGCGGTTATCCCAGCGGTTACATCAGAACTGCACATTCCATCGGTGTCATGGACGGGGTAACGGCGGACACAAGTGCTCCTGTTACCGCAGAACAATTGGCTCAGATTCTTGCCAATGCATCAGAAATCAACCTTATGGAGCAAACCCAATGGGTTGCAGGATATGGCGCTGTCTATGAAAAAACAGACAAAACCTTACTTCTCAACTCTATGGGATTGGAAAAATATACTGTAACTGTCAGCTTTGCAAGTAACAATACCAAGGCAAAGGTAACGGGCAAAGTATATAACAAAAACAACCTGAAGGGAATTGCAACAGAAAAAACCATGTCCATTCAGGATATTGATATTCTGAATTATAAAAATAAAGACATGAAGCTTTATGTATTAAACGGTACCATCCTGTGCGGATTTGAGCTTTATGATGCAAATGTGGTACTGAACAAGGGAGAAAAAACCACACAAAATCCCGGTGTTTCTCTTGAATTTGACGTATACGGATATACCAAGTACAAAATGAATGACGGAGAATATAAGCCCATTCCCAAAGGAACAGAATACTGGATGACAGATGGTAAAGACGGAAGCAAGAGCGTTTCCTTCACCTTTGCAACAGAAGATGAAAGCAGAACCAAAACCAAAAATTACAGCATCACTTTAAATAACAAGCACACCGTTACATACATGGTAAACGAAGAGGTCTATCAGACTCAGTCAGTGGGATACGGAAAATCTATTTCAGCTCCTAATGTAACCACCTTAGGAAATCGTTTTGGAGGCTGGATCGGACTTCCGGACACCATGCCCAATTATGATATTACGGTTTCTGCTCTTGTGCTGCCTGAGGAAAAAACCTATACCGGAACGGTAGTATACAAAGATCAGCCGATTCAATATGCAACAGTTTTGAAAAACGGGAGTTACTTAGCCATGACAGATGAACAAGGAAACTTCTCTTTCACGGCACCACAGGGAGAAATGATGGTAACCGCAGCTTATGAAAACATGAATCAGACCTTCTCCTTTGACGGAACAGAAACCAATCTGGGCACTTTGACTCTTACCGATATTTCTACCGCGGTAATGGGAGCAATTCCCATGAAGGATGTAGAAGGATTGGAGCAATTAATCACTGATGCTGACCGTAACTATGTTGCTACTGAAGGAAATACAGTTTCAGTACATTTTTCCTCCGGCTATGCTCCTTCGGATACGGAAATGGATACCTACCAGACTGCTAACTACCCCCAATATCAGGAGATTGTCGAAACGGATATCACCCTTTACAAAAGTATAAAGGGAACAACAGAAAAAATTGAACCGATCAATGAAACCGATTCTTTGATTGCAATTACCATTCCTATCCCTGCACAGAAAATGGGAATGGTAGAATATAAGGTGCTCCGTAAGCACGAAGATCAGATTGAAACCCTCACAGAAACACCCAACGAAGACGGAGAATACATTGTTGTTAAGGAAGATTCGGTAACCGTATATGCAAACAAGTTTTCCGCCTATACATTGATTGGAATTAAAGCACATCCCCAATTATATATCACAACAGTTAAGGAACAAAACAGCTCCGTGCAAGTGGATGTGATTTTCCCTGAGAAAGAAAGTGAATCTGCCATACTTTATGTGGCATTTTACGGGGAAAGCGGAGAGTTGCTCAAGGCTGTTACGAAAAAAGATTTTTCCGAATCTAATTTGTTGGAGTCTGTTAGCGGTACAAAAGAAATCAAAGCATTTGTCTGGGATGAACAGCTAATTCCTCTTAATTAATCAAACAAAATAACGAAGAACCTCTGAATTCAGGATAAAAAATTCCTTCAGAGGTTCTTTTTTGAATATTTTCTTTCCATCTCACGTACAATAACAGAAATCTGAATTAGGACGTTGATTATGGACTCTATTATTTTGCTTTCCCCAAAAGAAGATATTTTTTCTGTGATTTGCCAATATGTTTCTCCTCTTCAAACAAATCCTACCAACCTATTGCTGACTAAAACCATCTTACTTTCTTCCGACCCGAAAGACATGACCGACCATTCTCTTTTGCTGATCAACAATGACCTACCCTTAGAAAATAATCTTTTTCTGAATACCTGCCATCCGGTGATTACTTACGGCTGTCACCCAAAATCAACCGTTACCGCCTCCAGTATTTGTGAAAACAGAATGGTATGCTGTGTCCAAAGACCTCTCAATTGGAAAGAAGGCTATACAGTGGAGCCTCAGGAAATCCCGGTTCCTCTGGAAAATTGTTCTATTTCTTCCACCCTTGGCGGAATTTGTGTTTTACTGTTGGCTTTTGGCGAATCATTTTTTTCTTAAAGAAGCATAAAACCCTCTTTCTTTGCATATATATTATATTGAAAATGGTAATATTTTACAAAAAGGTGGTTAAAAAATGGAACACAACATTCCGGAAAACAATGAAGTAAGAGTACTGGGAAAGATTGAAACACCGTTACAATTCAGCCATGAGGTGTACGGAGAAGGGTTTTATTCCTTTGTGTTGAATGTGAAACGGCTAAGCGACATTTCAGATTTCATTCTCATTACCGTATCCGAGCGTCTCCTCAGCGGTATTTCCATGGATATTGGAAATTATGTAGAAATCAACGGTCAATTTCGTTCATACAATAATTACAACAATAATGAACGAAAATTAATTCTCACCGTCTTTGCCAAAGACTTAATTCCCGTCCCTCTTGAGGAGGCATCCAAAAATTTAAATTACATTTTTTTGAATGGATTTATTTGTAAGCCTCCCGCTTATCGAACAACTCCCTTCGGACGGGAAATTACAGATCTTCTGTTAGCAGTAAACCGACAATACAACAAGTCAGATTATATTCCCTGTATTGCCTGGGGTCGGAATGCAAGATTCGCCTCAGAGCTTACGGTAGGAAGTCACATTAAAATCTGGGGACGGGTTCAAAGTCGGGAATATCAGAAAAAAATCAGCGAGGATGAGTTGATTAACAAAACTGCTTATGAAATTTCCATTTCAAAAATGGAAGAAGGAGAAAAGGAAGAAGAGCAGGCAAATTAAAAAGAGGCTTTCCCACAAATGGGGAAAGCCTCAGCGTGTCGATAAACTTATCGACACGCTGGCAGACGAGGAAAAAGAAAGGGATATTTTTAGAACTTCAATTCGTCGGCGTACGAGGGTACGGTAGAGTTGAAGTTCTGAAAAAGCAAGCAAAAGTCAGGAAAATTTGATATTTTTCTGTCGGTTTTCTATTTGTTATTGTACATTTTGAATTTTTATGATTTTTCTTGTTTTATTTTACTTTGCTTGCGGTAGACCGACTTTTTCGACAGTCTGAGGCTTTCCCGTAAATTGGGAAAGCCACTTTTACTGTTTTTATTATTGAATCAGAAAACTCTTTAATTCATTCACATCATTCACCAGCCACTTGGCACCTGCCTCTTCCAGCTCTGACCGGCTTCCATAGCCGAACAAAACACCGACGCAATCCAATCCGCACTTTCTAGCACCGATGACATCATGCTTTCTATCTGCAACCATAAGAGCCTTAGGGTCATTACATTCCTTCAATGCATGGGAAATGACCTCT
>JAZQHN010000348.1:0-2891 GCA_045540615.1 Clostridia bacterium | reverse complement strand
CCGCAACCTGCTTTACCCCAACAAAAGCTGAAATCAACAAATTATCCGTTCCGGCTACAACCACAGCCCCAAATTTACTGCACATCATAGCAAACACATTTTTAAAAATGGATTTTCTTGTCTCTTTTTCTACCTTTTCATGACTGTATTGTTTCAAATAAGGAAATAAAGTATCTGCTTTTTTGCTGATAAATATGTTGGACAAAAAAGTGGTGCAAATTCTTACAGAAAGGAAAAGCACATAGCTGTTTGTTAGTAATAGTATTAAAATCTGAAGCACATTCTGAAGTAACGTAAATACCGTTTGATTCAAGGAATTTAAATATGAATTCTGGCTGGCAATAATAATAGAACGTTTATATGTAAAGAAATAGCTGATTACTGTATCAGCAAGGATTAATAGATAAAAAAGCTCCAAATATGCAATATCAGGTTTATCCTTAATTAGAACATCCAAAAAAGGCGTCAAACAAGTGCCTACTATTCCTATAAAAATACCAATACCGTGATATGCTTTTTTATAAAGATTCATCAACGCAGCTGTTTTTTGATGATCTCCTTGTGCTAAAGGCTGATAAAGAGCAAAAATAATTGCTGTTCCAATCCCCATTTCCGCAAAGGAAAGAAGGGACAGAATATTTGTAAATAATCCGTTAATCCCCAGATAATCCTTCCCTAACAGATAAATAAAAACCGTTCTGGTTGCAAATCCAATTAGCAGAGTCAACAAATAACATCCTGTTCCCACAAAGGTATTTCTTAATACTTTTTTTGTCCTGTTCATCAACTTAGTCTCCAATCAATTTCAACAGATGCTTCAGATAATTTTCTTTATCAAAAACCTTTGCCTTTTCTTTCCCTATTTTACCCATTCTCTCAGAGAGCTCACGGTCAGAAATCAGAGCCTTCATTTTATGATATAATTCTTCCGTAAAACCTTTTCCTCGTTTTGCAACAAAAGAGCAAGTTTCATCAGCATATTCACAAATCCCGCCGGAATCACTAACAATTAATGGTTTTCCGGAAGCCATACTCTCCAAAACAACCATTGGTGCCGCATCCTCTACAATCGAAGGAACTACAATCCCATCTGCACAGGCGTACTGATTCTGAATTTCAGAATAATCCACGTAGCCGGAAAACAAAATTTTATCCTTTAAAGATTCCGAGAGCACTTTGATTTCTTCAGTAAATTCCGATTTACTGTTTTCTCCAAACCATTGGGCACCGATTAAAAGCAACCTGGCATTGGGTATTTCTTCTGACAATTTTTTGAATGCAATGATTAACTCCTTTACACCCTTTCCCGGAATCAATCTTCCCACAAATGCAAAGACGAACTCGTCGTCTTTGATTCCGTAATCCTTTCTCAGTTTATTTCTGGTCTCATCAGATACATCAGAAAATTTCCGAACTTGAATTACATTCTTCAAAACAGAAATATTTGACGATTCCTCATCAATGGTTTGCACGCATTTTTTTACATATTCACTCACTGCAATAACACTTTTTACACAGCCTAAAATTTTTTTTGCCAGATAGGAAGAACTGTTAAAATAATCATTATGCATATGAAGAATTATGGGAAGCTTTGTTTTTTTGCAAAGCATGGGAACATAGCCCGGCCAATTTTCCATTAAAATGCAATCGTACTCTTTCTTTTTCATTTCCCTTATGACACCGGAAAGAAAGGGGTAAAACTGAACTGTGGTACCCGGAAATATTTTCCTGATCATTTGATTAACAACATTCATTCTTTTTCTCAGGGCGATATTGTGCTTTATATAGACAAATTCTGTATTGGAAAATTTTCCAGATTCTTCTCTTGCCTTTTCATCATCGCAAGAAAAAACAGTTATTTCGGCAAGCTTTTCAACTTCATTATTTTCCACCAAAAATTGAATCAACGTTTCCACAGCACCGCCTTTAACAGGAGGCATGGGAAGTCCACCCGGCGTAACGATTGCAATTTTTTTCATAGGTACCTCCAAAGCTAAATCAAATTAATCAACCATCGATTCTTCATCCAGACTCAAAATTTCGCCGGTTGATGCATCGATTTTATAATCATATTCCCGAAAATCCTCAGTATAAAACTCAATTTCATATATCATTTTTCCATTCTCAATTTCCTTTTCATTTTTCACAACTGTAACCTGTTCTTTGGTAAGTCCTGCATGAACCAATACTGATTCTTCCGCTTCTTCACGGCTTATTTGATTTTTCATACAGCCTGTAAGCATAGCCAAAGACATTGTAAAGATCAATAAACATTTCAAAAAAAAGGTCATATTGTTCTCTCCTTCAAACGAATTTCGATAAATATTTTATACCGAAACAAAACCGTTTATTCCCGAAAATTTTCGTCAATCAAAGCATTGATTTTTTCACGAAGAGATAATAAAAATTCTGCAGAACGGGGGTATTCGGAAAATGTTACTTCTCCTTCTGATTCAATCAATTCCAATACCTTTTCTTTTCCTACCAATGATTCCAAAAGCTCCATTGCTCTCACATCCTGCAAGGCATGGTAAAACACTTTTAGTCGCAAGGAGGGCCAACAAGTACCGTCATCACCCGGATATACTGAAAAAGCATCACCAGATTGAAATCCCTGACCCGCATCGGTTACTTCGAATGGGTTGATCGGATAACGGGAAAATTGAGAATAATAAAAATTATATCCCCAGTGTAAAAAGCCTTCCACCCCATACTTATAAAACTGCAATCCTATAATACGATTCCGATAAGATGGCATGGAAAAGAAACGATTGGAAACCTTTGCTCCTTGGCTGGTACAATAATACGTCCAAAGAGGTTTTACTCCCAAAAACGGCTCAATATGATTGCTGGAAGGAACGGGATGTTCTATTGCACCTGTTTGATAAAAA
>JAZQHN010000347.1:0-4323 GCA_045540615.1 Clostridia bacterium | reverse complement strand
TTTTTGCGAATAAAACATTTTTGATTGTTAAATAATAAAGGAAATAACAATTGGAGGTAAATCAATATGTTCAAACACGAAAAAATGCTATTTCATCCCGTAGAAGTGGAAAAACCAAACCCGCAATATGCAGTGTTGCTTCAGGAGCAGTTGGGTGGCGGAAATGGTGAAATGAAAGCGGCGATGCAGTATATGTCTCAAAGTTTTCGAATTAAAGATCCGGAAATCAAAGATTTGTTTCTTGATATTGCTGCTGAAGAACTTGGCCATATGGAAATGGTTGCACAAACTATTTCCATGTTAAACGGTCATGATGTTGATGCAGTAAGTGTTCAGGCGGGTGAAATACAGTCACATGTTATTTTAGGATTGAATCCGGGTCTTATCAATTCCTCGGGATACTCCTGGACAGCAGATTATGTTACGGTAACAGGTGATTTATGTGCTGATTTATTAAGTAACATTGCGTCTGAACAGCGAGCAAAGGTTGTTTATGAATATTTGTATCGTCAGATTGATGATAAGAAGGTGAAGGAAACCATTGATTTTCTTCTTAATCGCGAAGAAGCACACAATCAAATGTTTCGTGATGCATTTAATAAAGTGCAAAACAGTGGCTCTAATAGAGATTTCGGTACGACAAAAGCAGCAAAAATGTATTTTTCTATGTCAGAACCCGGGCCTAATGCCTTTGCTAATCACGAAACGGTTGCTCCTTCCTTCCAGCATTAAGTATAAATTTTTATCAAAGAAAAGCCTCGATGTTTATACACTTCGAGGCTTTCGTTGTTATTCTGTTTGTGTTTTTTTGCTATTGTCGTTAATTGCGTTTGCATATTCCAAAAGTTGTTTGCGGGATGAAACACCCAATTTTCCATATAGATTTTTATTGTGAAATTTTAAAGTATTTTCCGAAATTGACATTTCATTTAAGACTTCTTTGGTTGACATTCCTTTTACATAACAATGATAAATTGCTTTTTCGGATGCAGTTAAGCAAGAAAGTTGATTGATAAAGAAATTGCAATGTTCAATAAACTCAGGAGAATCCTTTTTAATAAGTTTAGTAGTTGTTTTATTGGACGCAGTAATCTTTTCCTGAAGAGCAGAAATTACTCCTTCCTGATGTTGCAGCATCAGATAAATCGCAATTAAAAACAGTTCAGTTATGATGTAAGAAACAGATAAAAATTCGAAATCAATTTTTACAAGTTGTTCTAATAGCCAAACACAAATATTTACAAAAACCGATATAATAACAATAATCGCATGAGCAATTGATTTGATTTTCTTCTTCATTATAGCTTGAACAGTTGCTACTGCCATAAGTAAAAAGTATCCTAACAGATAAAAAAGATAAATACAATGCCAGTCGCCGTATTCTTTTTTTAATATAGAAACACCTTCAAGTTGTTCAAGTGTGACTGATTTATAGTAGATATCTAAATATCCGGGAGAAGCCGCAATCAGAAAAACAATAACCGAGATTCCAAAAAGCAATCCAATTACCCATTTTCTGTATTTGAATTTTGACAAATTTAATATGATCATAATCATAGACAGAGGAAGAAAGACAGAGCCTAAATAAGAAAGACGGTTTGCCCATAATGCATGATTTAATGTATCGGAAACTGATAAAGAAAAATAGCCGACATTAACAATGAAAACTGAAAAAAACAGCACATTAAACCAAACATCCTTCTTTTTTATAAAGAACAGATATCCGATAAGTATGATGAAAGAAAGAAGAGCAGTGGTGAAATATATAATCGACATGCTGGTTGTTTTATCTCCAACCGGATTGCAACCCGCCAGCAATAATAGGGGCAATAATAAAAAGAGTACAGATATGATAGATTTGTTTTTCATTTGAATATTCGCTCCATATGTTTATTCTTGTTTTTGACAGTATTACTTTCATTCATGCCAAAACCTACACTTTTTCCCACACTTTTTTTAAAAAGAAATTGTTTCCCTACACCAAAATATTTCAAAAGTGTGGGGATTTTTGGTGTCATGTATATTATAATATAGATATCAAATAAAATTATGTTTATGATTTCTTTAGTTTTATTATAACATGGATGCTAAGTTCAGTCAATGATTTGTATCGAATTTGTTTTATTTGAATTTTTGAATTACCAAGGTCGTTAATGATGGATTTTATTCCTGTGCAGAATCTTTATCGTCAGGAAGACTATGCAGAGGAAGAGAGATAAAAATCAAAAATATTTAAAAAAGGAAAGAGGTAAAAATTATGAAAAAAGTATTGTCAATGGTTCTTGCACTTTGTCTGTTGCTCTCTGTAACTGCTGCTGCAAGCGGAGAACTTGTTAACCCATTTGTTGATGTAAAACAAGATGCGTGGTATCACGATGAAATTGTGAAAGCAGTAAGTACGGGTATTATAAACGGAAAAAGTGCAACAGAATTTAAACCGGAAGATTTGTTGACTTATGCAGAAGCAATTAAACTTGCTGCATGCATGAATCAGGTTTATTTAAACGGAGAAGTTACTTTAAAGCCGGGTGATCCTTGGTATCAGCCTTATGTGGATTTTTGTGAAGAAAATAAAATAATTCAAAAAAAATATAATTTTGATGAAAATGTAACGCGTGCAGGATATATGGAAATTTTTGCTAATGCTCTACCTGACGAAGCTTTTAGTGAAATTAACGACATACCTGACGGAAGCATCTTAGACGTAAAAGGAAATGCTCCTTATACGCTTTATGTGTATAAACTGTACCGTGCGGGAATTGTTACGGGAGTAGATGAAATCCACAACTGCGACCCTGACGAGAACATCAAAAGATGTGAAGTTGCAGCAATCATTTCCCGTATGATGGATGAAGAAAAAAGAGTAGAGTTCGAAATGCCGAAATCTGAGGAAAAACTTGAAAATAAAGGAACAATAGATGACGATCCAATCAACGAAAATCCAACAACAGAAAATGAAATTAAACCGGAGGTTGAACCAACAGATAAACCGGATGATGACCCCATTATCAGTAATCCTGATATTCCAATTGAAGGAAATGAAAGCGAAGTAATCGTTATTCAACCTGAAAAACCTGATAAGCCAGAGATTGATGCTCCTCCGATTCTCGTTTTACCCTTTGAAATAGTTGAACAACCTCAAAGTTATGAAGCAGAAGAATATGGTGAAACAAAAGAATTTGAAGTAAAGGTTGACGGAGGAAAAGCTCCTTATACATTTCAGTGGTATGCACGTGGTTTCAGAGATTCTAACAAAGAACTTGAATTTAATGAATATGTTAAATTAAGAGGGGAAACAGGTGATTTGGTTACCGACGTCTGCACAAGTGCACTGATCATTACAATTGATAAGGAAAACACCATCCTTGGTAGCCAAATTTACTGTGAAGTAACCGACAGTGAAGGAACAACATTGAAATCCGATTCATTTACCGTTTACGGTCCCTTCTCTATGCCGATTAACTTGGATTCAATTATTGTCCCGAATAAGGAATATGAACTTGCCGGTCGAGTTGCAGATGGAATAATTAGAAAAGGGGATAAGATTTCTGTAGAAAGAAACGGAAAAATCATTGCAACAGGTGTTGCAACAGACTTAAAGATGTTTGACAAATCAATTGACGAAGGGAAAAAAGGGGATAATCTTGGCATTGTATTTGAAATTGAAAAAGGTGTGAAACCTCAATCGGGTGACATTGTCATCAAATACAAGGATTTCCATGTGATTGATACAAGCGATATCATTAACTAAGTAGGTATTTTAAGGAGGGAAAAATATGGGACTCGGTGATTTCTTTAAAAATATTTTCGGTAAAAAGACCTGTGCATTTTGCGGAGGCGAGTGCGGTATGATGAGCCGCACAAAAATTAAGGGCGATGAGTACATCTGCTCAAAATGCGATGATATGTGTTCATTCCACATTCAAAAGTACAGATTCACAAGGGATGAACTCGCAGGGCATATGGAGTATATGAAACGCTCCGACCGCATCTATAAAGAGGTTATTTTACCGAATGTCCAAAAACACGAGTGTCATCCGTCTGCAACACAAAGACAGGGCATTGAGTTCTTTGATGATTTTGGAATGTTCCGCATCATAGATGGTTCAAAGGACAACAAGGAACAGTATCCAAAAGAATTATTCCGCTATGACCAGGTGGCAAGCTATGAGCCGTATATTGAGGAAGCAGAAGAAACTGATGAAAACGGAAAAACCAAAAAAGTGTTTGGCGAGGGCGGTATCAAAATCACTTTAGTTGGCGGTAGAGATGACATAACTACTATGAGAAAAGGACTTCGTGCTCATCCTTACATAACCGAAG
>JAZQHN010000346.1:0-4036 GCA_045540615.1 Clostridia bacterium | reverse complement strand
TCCAATGTTGCAGCATTGATGGTAGCAAAACAGGGATTTCCTGCAAAGCCTGCCTCATTTCCCACCCAACGAAGGTCAGCATAAGGAGTGGCACCACGGGAACCGTAGATTGCGGCATGAGGCTGTAAGGATTTTACGGTATATGCCCACATTCCCCAATCATAAGGAGTATCATTGCTTCCCGCACCGTCCCACCAAACCTCGTCAATCCGACCGTAATTGGTCAGAAGCTCTGTCATTTGTTTTGCAAAGAAGGGACTGTATTCCGATGTTCCCCAAAAAGGTGCATTTCTGTCCCAAGGAGAAATATAAATTCCTGCCTTGATGCCAAACTCATGGCAGGCATCGGTAAATTCTCTGATAATATCCCCTTTTCCGTCTTTGTAAGGGCTGTTTTTCATACAATGCTCAGTATACTCACTTTGCCACAGACAAAATCCATCATGATGCTTGGCGGTAATAATGGCAAGCTTAAACCCTGCCACTTTGATTGATCGCATCCACTGACGGCAGTCGCATCCAACAGGATTAAATTCTTTTTCCGATTCCGTTCCTTCCCCCCACTCCATATTGGTAAAGGTGTTCACACCGAAATGAAAAAAAGCTTTCTTTTCCATGTGGTAATGCTCCATTTGTATTTCGTTCGGACATGCTCCGTAAGGCTTTAGAAATTCCATGCTGTTTGCCTCCTGATTGATATAGATAATATTATTATACCATACTTTTTTTCTTTTGTCATGGTAAATCTGTTCAAAATCATATTGACAGAATGACCTTTTTAGTATTTATATCCATCTAAGTTATGCGATCTGTTATTTGCAAATTTTTTATAGACATGATATTATTTAAAATAATCCCACTCAGAAATAGGAAGAGCTGTATAACCACGTGAAATTATAAAAAAAATAAATACACAAAATGATGTATTTATTTTTGGCGGAGAAGGAGAGATTCTACCCGTTTGCAACAACAATTCATTTTCGCCAAATTCAGGCTCATTTCATTGTGTTGCGGCACAGCCCTCCGCCTTCACTTCATCGTCCACTGGACGCGTTCAGGCTCGGACACCCTCTTGCCGGTTCCCGGCGCCCGAGTTCGTTCCCTTTGCACAAATAAAAAACAAGCCAATATTATGACTTGTTTTCTGTTGGCGGAGAAGGAGAGATTCGAACTCTCGCGCCGGTTGCCCGACCTACACCCTTAGCAGGGGCGCCTCTTCGACCTACTTGAGTACTTCTCCATAGCCCTACGATAAAAAATTATTAAAATGGCGGAGAGGGTGAGATTCGAACTCACGGCTCTTGCGAGTCACTGGTTTTCAAGACCAGCTCCTTAAACCACTCGGACACCTCTCCACGCCGAGTACCTAATTAGTATATCATAATGTTGCCATCCTGTCAATACTTTTTTTGTTTTTCTTTTAAATTTTTTGAACAAAAATTCCGAATCCTTTCCTGTTGATTCAAAAAAGGATTCGGATTATTCTTTTATCGATCGGCAGCTTTTTGGATTTCTAAAATCTGTCTTTGGGTCTGAAGAACGTCTTTTGTATTCATCAATAACTCTTCTCCTCTGACCTCTTTTAAAAAGTCCTGAACAATTTGCGGATTGCTCCGTTCAAAAGAATATACTTCTTTTTCTGTTTTATATTCAGACAGTATTTCCTCTTTCAAATTAAATCTCACCATACCTTTTGTTCCCCAAATGGTAAATTCCCAATAGGTAGGCAGCATCACATCACATTTCGGCGCTGCATAAGAAACATCCGCATTGACCGTAATATGCCCTAATTTCACAACAAACTGAGCACAATCAAGAAAATCAGGTTCTTTTTCTGCAAAGGCATTCCATGTTTTGGAGAACAATATCTCAGACAGGTTTTCACCTGTAATCAAACGGAGCAAATCTATGCCGTGAATCGCAATATCGTTAATGGTTCCTCCGTGTTTTCCTTCTTCAAAATACCAATCAGGTCGGTTGCCATAATCCAAGCAATGCTGACCGGTAAATGATGCCAGATGAATTTTTCCCAGTTCTCCTGATTGGACCATTTCCTTTACCTTCTGAATCTGAGGCATATACCGCAAATCAAGCATACAGCAAAGTGTTAGTCCTGTTTCTTCTGTCAATCGGGATATTTCTTCCAATTCCGCCAAATCTGTACAGATGGGTTTGTCTGCAATTACATGTTTACCTGCTTTTAACGCCTGAATAATTCGTTGTCCGCGAATTCCATAGTAATCACCAATTGCAACAACGTCTACAGTTTTGTCTGCCAATAATTTCTCGTATGAATCATAAGAAAAGGAAATTCCTTTCTCCTGCTCCATTTTATTTTTCGCTTGTGTGTTCTCTTCAAAGCAACCTACAACAGTCAAATCATTCCCGGACTGTATCTCATCATACAATCCTAAGATATGGCTATGCCGAAATCCTGCAAAGGCAATATTCATGACAATTCCTCCATTCGGTTTACCCGTTCTTCCTGCCCTGATTGCAAAGAACGATTGATTGCATTCATAATAAATACAGGGGCAATAAAGTCTTCATAAGATTTTTCTTGTTTTTCACCTGTAAGCAATCCGTAAAAAATTTCAAGTTCTTTTTGGAAACAACCATCCAAGGTATAAGGACCGCCGTACAACTTATGTTCCATGCTTAATACTGCACCGTAGGTATACACTTGAGCAGTATAGGTAAGATTTACTTGAAATTTATCGTAAGTAACAGTACAATAAATAACAGAATCCATTTGCTCTGCTCTGATCTTTTCCGGATAACAGCCGTAAATCTCACACATTACCTCTACCAAATGCTGTGCATAGAAGAAGAAATCACCATAGGGATTACTGGGATTAATGGGAGCACGTAAATATCCGCCCAGCACGCCACCGTTGTTTTCATCTTTTATTATTTCCTTCAATTCCTGAACCAAGGCAGCATAAATACAGGAAGAGCCTCCGCTTACCCGAATATTTCGTTTTTTCAGTTCGCGGGCAAATTCATTGGCATCCTCTTCCGTAATGGTAATGGGTTTGTCAATAAACATAGGAATTCCGTCATTTAAGTAGGGCTTCGCATACTTATAGTGATTTGCCCCATGACGGGCGGTGATAATCAACCCATCTAATTGTCCCACAAATTCATCATAAGAAGAAGCACCGTAAACACCGTATTCATCACACAATTTCTGTTGTGCTTCCGCATCATCGCTGTACACACCCACTACCTGAATATCGGGATATTTTTTCTCTTTGATGATAAAATCCAAAAAATTATTGGCGTGGGAATTTTCGCATCCCAAAATTGCAATTTTATACATAGCATTCACCTCAATATTTGATTGGTAACACATTTTTTGCATGGACTTCCTCAATCACGCTGATAATCATTGCAGCATGCTCGGGAGTAATGCTCATAGGCTTGTCCATAGTAATCTTTTCATATACCATCCGATAAAAATCAGGAGAGCCTTTATCAAAAGGACCGCCTTCGTAGGTTCCTTCTTCTTCGTGTTTTACCAGTTCTTCTTTACAATAAACAGGAAGTCCGTTTTCATCCTCTAAAAAATTCAGCTGTAACGGTTGCTCCTTATTTTCCTCCGGAACAAAATACTTCATTTCATATTTATTTAATGTGCATTTGTATGTTCCTCTGGAACCGTATAATTTTACAGTATAATCTGTATAAGCGTCATCAGAATTGATTTCCACATCAATTACAGGTTTTCCGGGAGCTGTCAAAATAATTTTTACATAATCATCCGAATCACCGCTGGAAAATTCTGTTGTTGCCAGCTTGGAAAAAGCAATGGTATAGTTTTTGTCAAAATCGAGAAATCCTAACGCCAAACCAACGGGATGAGGACCTGTATTATACAGATTTCCACCCATTTTCACCTGGCTGGTCTGCCAGTCCCATCTTCTTGCAAAACCGCTGTAACGAATATTGATCTGTTTCATTTCACCTATCGTGCCCTTTTCAATCAATTTTTTGGTTTCTTCATAAAAGGTTGCAAAAAAGGAATTCTGATATA
>JAZQHN010000345.1:0-3138 GCA_045540615.1 Clostridia bacterium | reverse complement strand
AAATGTTCCCATGGACCGTTTTGCGGTCAACATTGAACATTGCGGCAACACCTCATCCGCAAGTGTACCCATTGCTTTGGATGAGTGCAACCGCTCAGGGCAAATAAACCCGGGCGATATTATCACAATGGCAGCATTCGGCGGAGGTCTTTCCAGCGCCGCATGTGTAATTAAATGGTAATCAATTTTATTTTAATTTTAGGAGGAATTTATTATGACACTGGAAAAAGTAATCGAATTATTGGCAGAAAGCTTGGACATGGAAACAAGTGAAATCACAGAGGCAACCACATTTGAGGATCTGGATGTGGATTCTTTGGACACCGTCGAAATTTTGATGGCAATGGAAGACGAATTTGGTATTGAAATCAAATTTGAAGAGGCCGGAAAATCTGTTGGTGAATTGGTAAGCTACATCGACGCTCATAAGGAGTAAATTATGATTAAAACACCAATTTGTGAATTACTTCACATCCCTTACCCTATTTTGCAGGGCGGCATGGCTCACATTGCAGACGGAGAGCTTGCAGCAGCCGTTTCGGAAGCAGGCGGACTGGGCATTATTTCCGCCATGAGTTGGGATGAAAAGTACTTAAAAGAACAAATAGACATTGCACGTTCTCTGACCGAAAAACCCTTCGGCGTTAACGTCATGCTTATGAGTCCTTACACCCCCCAGGTGGCACAGCTTCTTGCTGATGAAAAGGTACCTGTAGTCACTACAGGAGCAGGAAATCCTTCCAAATACATGGCTATGTGGAAGGAAGCGGGAATTACCGTAATTCCTGTGGTAGCATCCGTTTCCATGGCAAAGCTGATGGAACGGGGCGGTGCCGATGCTGTCATTGCCGAAGGTGGAGAATCAGGAGGTCATGTGGGAGATTTAACCACCATGGCGTTGGTTCCCCAGGTATGTGATGCGGCATCTATTCCCGTCATTGCTGCAGGGGGCATCGGAGACGGACGAGGAGTTGCAGCATCCTTTATGTTAGGTGCTCAAGGCGTTCAGCTGGGAACCAGATTTTTGGTTGCCAAAGAGTGTAACGTTCACCCCAACTATAAGGCTAAGGTTTTGAAAGCCTCCGACCTGTC
Source organism: Clostridia bacterium (assembly GCA_045540615.1). Taxonomy (GTDB): domain Bacteria; phylum Bacillota; class Clostridia; order HGM11514; family HGM11514; genus SIG438. The sequence continues at coordinate 2,046 of JAZQHN010000345.1, read as the reverse complement.
TACCATTGTAACAGGAAAACGGTTGGGTCACCCTGTACGAAGCATTAAATCCCCATTCTCCAGAAATTATGCAAAAGCGGAATACTCTGCAATGCCTGATGAAGAACTGGAACAATTAGCTGTAGGAGCACTTCGTCTTGCGGCAAAGGAAGGGGACGATAAACAAGGCTGCTTCCTTGCAGGTCAGATTTCAGGAATGGTAAACAAAGAACAAACCTGTAAAGAAATTATCACAGAAATTTTTGAAGAAACCGAAACAATTTTAAATGGAGCGAAACAATGGGTAAAATAGCATTTGTTTTTTCAGGACAGGGCGCTCAGTACAGCGGCATGGGCGAATCCCTTTATTCTGTAAGTCCCGCCGCAAAAGAATTGTTTGATATGGCAGAAGAAGTCCGTCCCGGAACAAAAGCACAATGTTTTTCCGGCTCGGAAGAGGAACTCAAGCAAACCAAAAATACTCAGCCTTGCATTTACTGTACCCAGCTTTCCGCGGCATTCGCTTTAGGAGAGCAAGGAATCAAAGCAGATGTATGTGCAGGTTTCTCTTTAGGAGAAATTGCAGCGCTTTGTTATGCCGGCGCTTACACCAAAGAAACAGGCTTTCAGATTGTTTGTTTGCGGGGAGAAACCATGCAAAGGGCTGCAGAGGCTCACGACACCGCCATGGCGGCAGTCATGAAAATTGACTCAGAAACAGTAAAAAAGGTATGTGAAGAATTCCCTCATGTTTACCCTGTCAACTTCAATTCTCCTGTGCAAACCGTCATTTCAGGTTCAAAAGAAGAATTGACTCTTTGCAAAGAAAAATTATCTGAACTTCCTTGCAGAGTGATTGATTTGCCCGTCAGTGCGGCATTTCATTCCCCTTATATGAACAAAGCATCGGAAGAATTTGGCTTACAATTACAAGAATTTACCATTCAAAAACCACAGCTTCCCGTTTATGCCAACATGACAGGTCTTCCCTATCCGGATACCGTCACCAAAACCATGACAGAACAAATCAAAAATCCGGTACAATGGGTAACCACCATTGAAAACATGATTGCAGACGGAGTAACCGATTTTATCGAAGTAGGACCCGGAAAAACACTGTGCGGACTGATTAAAAAGATTGATCAAACCGTAAACATCTATCATGTAGAGGATGAAGAATCCCTGTTAGAAACCGTAAAGGCGGTGAAGGAACATGCTTAAAGGAAAAACTGCCATTATTACAGGTGCGTCCCGCGGAATCGGTGCGGCAATTGCTTTGAAATTTGCTCAGGAAGGCGCCAATGTAGCCATTCTTTACTGTGGTTCAGAGAAACAGGCAAATGCAGTAGCAAAAGAAGCATCCGAGCAGGGAGTTACCGCAAAAACCTATCGCTGTAACGTAGCGATGGAAGAGGATTGCGACACTACCATTACTCAGATTCTTTCTGATTTTGGTTCTGTTGATATTTTGGTAAACAATGCAGGTATCAATCGTGATATGCTTATGCTTCAGATGAAGGAGCAGGATTTTACCGATGTGATTGACACCAACTTAAAAGGTGCCTATCATATGATTCGGTATTGTTACCGTCCCTTTATGAAACAAAAGCACGGAAAAATCATTAATGTCACCTCTGTGGCAGGAATCATGGGCAATGCAGGTCAGACCAATTATTCTGCATCCAAAGCAGGGCTCATTGGATTAACTAAATCGGTTGCAAAGGAGTTGGCGGGAAGAAACATCTGCTGTAACGCCATTGCACCCGGCTTTGTAGAAACAGACATGACCACTGAATTTGCCACCCGTCCTGAAATCATGGCTTCCATCCCTGCAAAAAGAATGGGAAAACCGGAAGAAGTGGCGGCGTTGGCAGCATTTTTAGCTGACGATTGCTCTAATTATATTACCGGCGAAGTCATCCGTATTGACGGCGGATTGGCAATGTAGAAAGGAGAGTAAACCATGAGAAAAGTTGTAATTACAGGAATGGGTGCTATCACCCCTATCGGAAATGATGTCCCCGGCTTTTGGGATGCCATGATGAAAGGAACCAATGGTATCGCCCC
>JAZQHN010000344.1:0-2451 GCA_045540615.1 Clostridia bacterium | reverse complement strand
CGAACCCTGGACACCCTGATTAAGAGTCAGGTGCTCTACCAGCTGAGCTAATGGTGCAAATGGAGCTGTCTGGCCGATTTGAACTGCCGACCTCTTCCTTACCAAGGAAGTGCTCTACCTACTGAGCTAAGACAGCATATTGGCGACCCGGAAGGGGCTCGAACCCTCGACCTCTAGCGTGACAGGCTAGCGTTCTAACCAACTGAACTACCGGGCCAAACAACAAATAATATTATACACGAAAAAACGTGTTTTGTCAAGCTTTTTTTAAAAAAAGTAGTATTTTTTCTTAAAAAATCAGAACGAAAGGCGGGGGCTGATTTACAGAGTCAAAAATCGCCCCCTGCCTTATCACCAATCCTTAGATTGCACGGGTTACCTTGTTAGAACGAATGCATCTGGTGCAAACGTACATGGACTTAGGAGTTCCTTTGTCAATCACGCGAATCTTTCTGATGTTGGGCTTCCAGGTTCTATTAGATCTTCTATGAGAGTGAGAAACCTTAATACCAAAGGTAACGCCCTTTCCGCAAACTTCACATTTTGCCATTTATCAAACACCTCCTACCGAGTTTTTCATTTCGTAAATAAAACAGCTATACTATTATATCAGATTTTTTACTGTTTTGCAAGTGTTTTTTAAAATTTTTTTATTTTATAATACGAATTTTGAATACACCATCAATTTCATTCAGCGCTTTAATCGTTTCATCCGATACAGAATCACTTACAATATCTAACATAGAGTATGCATTTTCACCTTTAGATTTATTTGCTAAATGGTCAATATTAATATGCTGATCGGCAAAAATCTTTGTAAACTGACCAATCATATTTGGCACATTTTTATGCAAAATACATACACGGACGGGTGTAGTACGAGGTTCTGATACGTTAGGGAAATTAACAGAATTTTTAATATTACCGTCCTCAATATAATCCTTCAATTCTTTTGCAGCCATGACTGCACAATTATCTTCTGATTCAGGAGTAGAAGCTCCCAAGTGAGGAATGGTAATTACATTTTCCTGATCCAATAAGCTTTCATTGGGGAAATCGGTTACATAGCAAGCAACCTTACCGGATGCAGTTGCTTCCAAAATATCAGGAGTGTTAACCAATTCGCCGCGGGCAAAGTTCAGAATTCTAACGCCATCCTTCATTTTTGCTAACGTTTCCTTGCATACGGTATCACGGGTATCATCATTTAACGGAACATGAATGGTGATATAATCAGACTGTTCGTAAATTTCATCCAAGGATTTTGCATGTTTTACCGCACGGGACATTCCCCAAGCAGCATCTACAGACAAATACGGATCATAACCGATTACATTCAATCCCAGTGCAGAAGCAGCATTTGCAACTAAAATACCAATTGCACCCAAACCGATAACACCCAAGGTTTTTCCTTCAATTTCAGGACCTGCAAATTGGCTCTTTCCCTTTTCAACTAATTTAGGAACGCCATCTCCTTCACCCTTTAAGGTAGAAGACCATTTGATAGCAGGAACAATTTTACGGGATGCAAGTAACAAGCCTGCAATCACCAGTTCTTTAACAGCATTTGCATTGGCACCGGGAGTATTAAATACAACAATTCCCTGCTCTGTGCATTTCGGAATAGGAATATTATTGGTACCTGCACCAGCTCTGGCGATTGCCAGTAAACTTTCAGGCAATTCCATATCATGCATTGCCGCACTTCTTACCAAAACACCATCCGGATTTGCAATTTCTTCACCACATACATATCCTTCCGGCAAACGGTCTAAACCAATTTTTGCAATTTTATTTAACAATAAAATCTGAGCCAAGGTAAAAACCCCTTTCTTATTTGTTATCGCATTCAAATTGTTTCATAAATTCAACCAACTTTACAACACCTTCAGTAGGCATTGCATTGTAGATGCTGGCACGCATACCGCCAACAGATCTGTGCCCCTTCAGGTTTACAAAACCAGCAGCTTTTGCTTCCTTGATAAATTTAGCATTCAATTCATCGTCATCGGTAACAAAGGGAACATTCATCAGAGAACGATCTTCCGGTACAACAGTTCCGCGGAACATGGAAGATTCATCCAGAAAATCATATAAAATTTTTGCCTTTTCGCGATTGATCTTTTCAATTGCAGCAACACCGCCCATTTCCTTCAACCATTCCAAAACGAGCTTGCAGATATAGATGGAATAGGTAGGAGGTGTGTTATACATAGAACCATTATCAGAATGAGTCTGATAATTCAACATTGTAGGAACAGAAGCATCTGCCTTACCAATCAAATCTTCGCGAATAATAACAACGGTCAAGCCTGCAGGTCCGATGTTTTTCTGAGCCCCTGCATACAGCAGTCCGAATTTGGAAACATCCATTGCTTCAGACAGTACGCAAGAAGAAATATCAGCAACCAAAGGTACATTTCCTGTATCAGGAAGCGCATTGAACTTTGT
>JAZQHN010000343.1:0-3184 GCA_045540615.1 Clostridia bacterium | reverse complement strand
GAAGAAATGCTTTCCCGTTACTCTGCTATTAATGCAAAATACTGGAAACAATTAGAGCTGGGCAAATTGGAAAAATCGCAGGTACTAACAAGTAGATTTGAAGAATTTTTCAAAACAGAAGGAATTAACTTTTCTGATTATTCTGCATTCAATCGGGAATTCCAGTTTCGTTTGGGAGATACCATTTGTTTTAATGACAATGCTTATGAATTGATACGTGAGCTGAAATCAATAGTAAAACAATATGCTGTCACCAATGGTACCTTTACCGCCCAACAAAGAAAGCTGACAAAATCAGGATTGATTCACCTGTTTGACGATTGCTTTATTTCCGACCAAATTGGCTATGAAAAACCGGATATTCGATTTTTTCAATATGTATTTATGCAAATCGGACCCGTAAAAAAAGAAGAAATTTTAATTGTGGGAGATTCTCTCACCGGTGACATTCAGGGAGGAAACAACGCCCAAATCAAGTGTTGCTGGTATAACCCTCAAGGTCTCACACCCCCCGATTCTCTAAAAATTCACCATGAAATCAAAAATTTATGGGAAATCAAAGAAATCATTACAAAAACACGATAGCAAGGAGAACTAAAAATGGATCACTACTTCACTCCAAATCATCCTTTCTATATGGCGGGCTCTGATTCTCAATCCATTCAAAATGCAATCAATGCGGCAGAAAACAGTAAAACATGCCGTACTGTCATCATTCCACGCAGATGCGAGCGAACAGGTCAGGATGAATGGATCATTGATAAAACCATTCTGCTTCCGTCGGATATTACAATCATTCTTGACAATTGTCATCTGACCCTGGCAGAAGGCGTGTATGAAAACATCTTTCGTAATAAAAATATGTACACCGAGCTTTCCCGAAAACCGGAAGGAAAACAATATGGAATCCGCATTATCGGACAAGGAGATGCAGTCCTTGACGGTGGAAAAGGAAACGACCTTCGCGAAAGCAATTCGGAAAAAGACGGAAGACCACATATTCGTTTTAACAATTTCATTCTACTCAACAATGTGCACAATTATGTGCTGGAAAATTTCAAATGCATCAACATGCGTTGGTGGGCAATCAATCAGATTGCTTGCAAAAATGGTCGTCTGTCCAATCTCAGCTTCTGGAACGGGGAGTTGATTCCCAATCAGGACGGAATCAATTGTCGTGTCGGTTGTTCTGATATTCTCATTGAAAATATTACAGGACGTACCGGTGACGATACAGTAGCTCTCTCCGCATTTCCAAAAGGAACAGACGGATTATTCATTCCCGAAGACGGCGATATTGATATTCACGATATTACCATTCGCAACGTCCGTGCCCATACCCGTCAGACCATCGTTGCCCTTCGTAATACAGACGGGGCAAAGTTATACCGTATCTCAATCGAAAATATTGCTGACGACGGAGGAAAATACAAGCCCTGGGGCGTAGTTCGGATTGGGGAAAATAATTATTATAAGGAACGTTGTTCCCTTCTTGGAGAAACCTATGAAATCAATGTACGGGAAATTCATTCAAAACATCGGGGAACTGTTTTTCTCAACACAACACTAAAAGATTCTTGTATCAGCGAGATATATGCAGAAGGCGATTCTCTGTATGCAATCTCCACCTATTATCCCGAAACCTTCAACGAGGAAACCAAACGACATGTATTCGGCGGCATCACTCTGGAACATGTGACATTTGAAAACATTCACTATAACGCCATTCCTGATGAAGAAGACAAAGGTTATGAACTGTTAAATGACGGTTCTCCCGAGTTTAACGGCTGTGCTTTGGACTTTCGTTGCATGGGAGAACATGACTCCATCAACGGAGTAGAATTTCGCAATATTTTTGCCCGCAACGGAGCAAAAATATTACTTCATGATGAAAGATATCACTTTGAACTCAAAAACTGATGAAAAAACAAAAATAATTGCAAAAAAACATTGACAAGTACTGTATTTTATGGTATAATGTTTCTTGCCGCATGATAGAGGTTATAAATATTTCTTCGGAAATTACCTGACTCAGCGAGTTTGAATAAAACAGGAGGTGCAGCAAAATGTATGCTGTAATCGAAACAGGCGGAAAGCAATACCGCGTTGCAGAAGGCGATATTATCAATATCGAAAAGTTGGACGTGAACGAAGGAGAGACTGTAACCTTTGAACAGGTTATCGCAGTCGGTAAAGAAGACGGACTTACCTGCGGTGCTCCCTATGTGGAAGGTGCTAAAGTGAGTGCAAGTGTTCTGAAAAACGGTCGTGCCAAGAAGGTTATCGTATTTAAGTACAAATCCAAGAAGGGTTACCGTAAAAAACAAGGTCACCGTCAGTATTTCACTAAAGTGAAAATTGACAGTATCAATGCATAATGATTATCGCAAAATTGTTTCATAGCAAAGAAGGAATTTGTGCATTCAGCTTGGAAGGACATTCCGGTTATGCAGAAGAAGGCAGCGATATTGTATGTGCCGCTGTTTCTGCTATTGCTCAATACATTATCGGTGCGGCAGAGTATATGAATCTCCCCTGCCGATATGAAACGAAAGACGGATTCATTACCTTTTCCTTTTCGGAAGAGACATCGAAGGAGCAAAAATCAAGAATGCAGGATTTCTTAATCCCCTTTGAAACAGCACTAAAAGAGTTGTGCGAAAGTTACGGAGAGTATTTAAAAATTAGTTGTTTGGAGGTTTAAAACCATGATGATGAATATCCAATTATTGGCTCATAAAAAAGGTGTAGGTAGCACCAAGAACGGAAGAGATTCCGAATCCAAACGTCTGGGCGCAAAACGGGCGGACGGTCAGTTTGTTCTGGCAGGCAATATCCTGGTTAGACAAAGAGGAACCAAAATCCATCCCGGAAACAACGTTGGCATTGGCAGTGATGACACTTTGTTCGCTTTGATTGACGGTAAGGTAAAGTTTGAGCGTAAGGGTAAAGATAAGAAGCAGGTTAGCGTTTACGAAATCGCTCAATAATGACCCGGAAATTGAAATCCCTCTTGGTATCAAGGGGGATTTTTCTGTCGGAAGAATAGTAGGAGGCAGTTATGTTTGTAGATACCGCGAAAATTGAAATCAAAGCAGGCGCAGGCGGAAACGGTTGTGTCTCTTTCCGTCGTGAAAAATATGTTGCCGCAGGCGGTCCTGACGGAGGCGACGGAGGCCGTGGC
>JAZQHN010000342.1:0-6132 GCA_045540615.1 Clostridia bacterium | reverse complement strand
CTCCTAATGATTATTCAACCTTAGCCAATACATCACTCTGCTTAACGATAATATATTCTGTATCGTCCAGCTTCACTTCAGTGCCTGCATACTTGGAAGCAATGATTTTATCACCTACAACTAATTCCATCTTTACTTCCTTACCATCAATCGTTCCTCCGGGACCAACAGCTACAACTTCAGCAATCTGAGGCTTTTCCTGTGCAGAACCGGTTAAAATGGTACCGCTCTTGGTCTTTTCTTCGCTTTCCAGCATTTTGATGACAACACGGTCACCCAATGGTTTGATATTCATAATACATACCTCCTGTATATTTTTTGTATTTTAGCACTCTCATCTAACGAGTGCTAAAATAATAATAATCGAAATGCCAAAAATATGCAACCCTGTTCAAATTGGTTTATTCATGATTATTTAAAAATACCTTCGATTTTCTTTAATTTTTTTTCAATTACTGCTATTTTCTTCCATTATCTCAAATAACATCTTACGATACTCTGTTTCTGTCAACAAACAATTGATTGCCTGCAAAAACTCCTTGGTAGAAAGCCGGCCGGGAAGCTTCATTCTTCGGCAAATTTCCCGTCTTATTTGTGCAGATTGTGGTTTCCCACTCAGACCATCTGCATACAAATCTGATTCTTTTAAATTCATTTTCACAATTGATTTAGTATCTGAACAGCATCCTGCATCTTCCAAAGCCTTTAAAAGAATCTTTTCTTCAATCCCTTCTACTCCCAACAACCCCTCCTTGGATGCTTTGGTTTTTCTTTTTTCCACACCCCGAATTTCAGGAATATATGCCTGTTTTAACTGATTGGCGGGAATAAAAGATTTAATATGATTACGAATGAGAAATCCTGCTCTGTCAGAATCAGTCAGAATTACAATCCCCCGTTCTTCTGCAAGACGTTTAAGATAATCCCGCATTTCTTTATCCTTAAAAATACGAAAACCATTTGTTTCCAGTATCATACCGTCTACCGCAGAGGAAAGACGAATTTTATCATATTTTCCTTCCACAATGATTACTTCTTTAATATGTATCAAGGTTATCACGTCTCCTACCTATATAGTTTTACCATATTTTTATACTTTTTGCAAGGGTTTTTCTTAAATTTATTGATTAAAAGGATATTTCATGATATAATCATAATAAAGGAGGATAATGCTTATGAAAAAAATAGTTTTATTTTTTTTGATTTGTTTTTTATTCTTATCTCAAATTAATTATGTACAAGGTTTTGAAAGCAAGACTTGGTGTGTTTCTCCAAACGGAAGCGATGATGCGAAAGGTACAATAGAAGCACCCTTTCAAACTCTTGAAAAAGCTGTCAGTATGATGAGTTATGGGGATACCCTTTATTTACGGGAAGGACGTTACGAAGAAATTTTAACCCCAAAATCCAATACAACCATTTTGGCTTATCCGGGAGAGCAACCGATCATTACTGCCTGCGAAGAATTAACCGAATGGACTTCTTTGGGAAACAATCTATATGAAACTTCCATGAACTGGACTTTATCTCATCAGAATATGATTCTTGTAGACGGTGAATTTGCTTACGAAGCAAGATGGCCGGATAATGAAGGAAGCTTGTTGTACCCTACTATGTCAACCGTTACAAGCATTGATCCGAATGACAGAAAACGATTTGCCGATACTGCCATTCCGGATCACATCAACCCCATTGGTGCCAATGTTTGGATTTGCGGTGGAAGCCGATGGATTTTTTGGGTCAGAAAAGTATCAGCCTTTGACCCTATTACCAAAATGATTACATTAGATGGGGCGTTTAATAACAACGCAGCAAACAGTGCTTATGATCCAAAAGTCACAAACCCCTATGTTTTAATGGGAAAACAAGAATTTTTAAGTTGTCAGAATGAATGGTATTATAATGCAAACACTAAAAAATTAATCATTTGGTCCAAAAAGGCTCCTTCCGCTTTGAAAATTGAAGCTAAAAAACGAACAGAGGTTTTAAATTTATCCGGTGTTACTAACACAAGAATTGAAGGTATTTCTTTTACAGGCGGTCGAATTATTACTGACAACAACACAAGCTATTGTACTTTGCATCACATCAAATCAACTTATGCCGCCCATAGCTTTTCCAATTCTGTACAAGGACATCAGATCAAAGGTCATCACAACCTGATTGAAAACAGCGAATTTGCCTATGCTTCCTATACAATCATTCAAGATACAGGCTTTTATAACCGTTATCTTAACAATTATATTCATGATATGAATTATCATTCTAATTTTATCGGCTCCGTAAATTTAGCAGGAAGCAAAGCGGTATTCAGTCATAATACCGTATGCAATGGCGGACGGGAGCTTTTGACCTTGCATAACGGAAAGGCATCTTTGATTCAATACAACGATTTATATCATTCCAGTACCTTAACATGGGACACCGCTGCTACCTACGTCAATATGACAGACGGTGATAATACGGTTATCCGTTATAATACCGTACATGATACCATCAGTTCTCATTTGGGAATGGGAATTTATTTTGACCCTTGCGTACAAAATTATATTGTTTATGGAAATGTTATCTGGAATATGACAAACTCTGCAATCCGTACCAACAATCCGGCAAATTATATTCTATTATATAATAACAGTGCCTATCGTACAGGGGCTCTTTCTACCGTTTGTTCCGGCGTTCGTACAGAAGGAGATTTATACGGAACCAGATATGTCAATAACATCTTTGATGGTGCAATCTTGTCAAGATTCCCCAACAATACCGTATTCCAATATAATACATTAAAAAGCATGACATTTTATCCCGCTCTTTGGGACTACAAAATGGAAACCGATCCGTTTGCAGGAACCAAATTAGTTTCGGCAGATTTCCGAGATCCCGAAAATGGTGATTTTCGATTAAAAAAAGAGAGTGCTTTGCTAACATCAGGTACACCAATTCCGGGTGTTTCGGAAGGAGCTCACATCGGTGCATACGGTTCCGATGCAACCTTATTCAAAACCGGACACGATTTTTCAAAAACATATCATGAATATTATGAATTTCCTAATGTGTTACATATGAACAGAATCAGAAATGCCGCTTTTGGTTACGGTGATTTGCGTTATTGGAAAACAGAAGGGAATAATGTATCCATCAAGCAAGATTCCTCATGGTCTAATGCTGATGCTTTGACAAGAGCAGGTAATTATTCTGTCAAGTTTGGTTCTGGTACAAATACGATCTCTCAAAAAATCAAAGGATTAACAAAAAATACAACCTATGTTTTATCCGGTTGGGTTAGAACAGACGGAAATTCCACTGTTTCTATGGGAATTCAAGAACTGAATATTGCCTCAACATTTTCCGAACAGAAATGGACAAGAAAATTTATAACTTTTAATACAGGAAACAAAACAGAAATAACCGTTTATTATCAATCATCGGGAACAGGGATCAGCTATTGTGGTGATATGGGCTTGGCACAATCCACCTTGATGCCGGAAGAAACAGCAAAACAGGTTGCTAAAGAAACAATACAGGAAGATATGAAACCGCTCTTACTGTCAGATCAATCAAGATACGGTATTTTAATAATAGACGGGGTCTCCTTTTCCGAAGAGCAAGCCTCCGTTTCATTAACAAGTGTCACGAGCCAAACGCTTTCTGCTGAAATTCATGTAATTTCTTATAAAGTAAAGGGAAATACAAAAGAAATGATTCAATTTACCCGCCATCCTGTTTCACTAAAAGCAGGTTCTGTCTCCTCCCCTTCCCACTTAACGGTGCCTGTTCCGATACCGAAAGAAACATCTTTGGGAAAATATCAGATAACAATCAGAGCAACAGACGGAACATTACTAAATCCAATCGGTTCTTCTTTTGAATACAATTATCAAGTACAATAAAAAATGAGAATGTAAATTAATTGGGGGTGTAGCAAAACAATTTTACTACACCCCATTTTTCTCTAAATTTTTGTATACTATATATTCAATCTGATAATACAATTCTTTTTACTTTTCTGATTATTTTTCTCACCGGTCTGCTGTAATGCCATAATCGAACGTACAAACAATACCGCCAATCTGTAACCTTCACTTCTCTTTCTCCGCGGGTAAAGGAGGTTACAATTCCAATCATCTGTTCCCGATGTAATCCTTTTTCGAAAACAAACTGATCATCTCCGATACAGGTGTAGGTTTCCCCTATTTTCACCACTCTGTGAAGAACATACTGTCCGTTTTCCCGCTTGTAAAGAGGTAAGTCATATGGTTTCAACTCATTTTGTAAAGGGGATAACACAACGCTGTCCCGTCCCTGACGTAATAAAGGCAGCATACTGGTACCCTTGGGGTAAAACCGTACTGATTGACCATTTTGAAGCCGTTCTGAAATCAGGGGCATCAGTTGTTCTAAAGAATAACTTTTTTGTTTTTCGTCATCCATCCTCTCACCTCTTTCATCCTTCTAAAAGGAAAGTCCCCGGCGACTTTCGCCGCCGGGGGGGAGTTTTGTTTCATTTTGATGATTACTTCGCAGTTACATCAACACCAGAATCTTCTGAAAAAGGCACAAAATCTGTTTCGTTTTCTACACTTGTAGTAATAACATCTTCAACAGTCATTTGTACAAGTTTCATTTCAGGAGTTTCATATTTTTTCATCGTAAATACCTCCCTTATTGTTCATTATTCGAATGAAAATAATTATATGCAGAAGTAACAAAATTCAGAAGAGGATTGAAAGTCTTATTTGTTGCTCTATTCAAATAGCCGGCAAAACTTTCAACTACTCTACCAACTTCTGTACCATTAGCATCTTTTACAACGCAAGTAACAGGTACATAACCATCTGCCACTACCAAAGTTTCAACATTCACAGTGTAATATCCACCGGGTCTGGTTTGAAATTCAGAACTATTAATAGTGAATTTTTTCTCATGACCATAGTGATCAGTATAAGAAATTTCTGCAGTGGCTACATCACTGACACTACCCCGGAACCACAAGGACAATGTAATATTATTATCCAATACTAATGTAGAACCAGCAGCTGTTCCAGAAGCTTTGGTTACTTCAGGATCTTTTAATGCACTGTCCGGAGTAGCCATAGCTTTCAATTCTTCTGATAATTCACTATTTGCCAAATCACTCATATTATAGTTGAAGCCTGTTTGAGCGGCTACACCATAATTCAACATATCTACAAGCATAGATTTTGATTTGTTGGTAGTAGAAGACTGTGCAAATGCTCGGGTTGCATAATTTCTTATGCTATCAGTACGAACATCACCAGCCGGTTCACCGTTATTGTTGAACACCTGAATATAGATGTCATCGCTCATTTCCTTTGCAGCAATATGATTAAAGGTTATTTTCTTATAAGCTATGCCGCCAATAGTCTGATCTGTCCATTCAGCATACGGAATTGTTTCTACCAAATCGGCACGACCATCAGCATAAGTCTTGGTGATAGTAACATAATAATCTGTATTGTCACCTAAGTCAGCAATCTTAATAAAGAAATTCATAGCAAGACTATTACCCAAAATCATATTGGAACCGGCAATATTAATCTTTGCTTTCTCTTCTTCAACAACACCATAGGTTTCGTCTTCATTCATTTCGAGTTCATATCCCTCGGCTAAGAATGCTTCTACAGAGGCATCACTAAAGGTACCACCGGTGATAAATCCGGAAGGATTACGTTCCGCATTTGTTTCGTCCGCGTTCCAAATAGCGACTGTTGAAATAGTACCACCACTAATTTCAGGTACAAAGTTTGCACTGGGAGAAATCAGCACCTTGGATACGGTACCGTTAGTAATCTTCAGAGCAGCATTAGGATCTCCGCTGCCGGGATTCTGCACCCAAACGCCATAAGAAGAACCGCAAACCGTACCTCCACTAATATTCACTTCGTTTTTCTTAGTAGTGCTGTTTGCAAACTGACGAATTGCACCACGACCGGTTACGGTACCACCGGTAATGTTCACAATCGCATCATTTGAGGTGGAATTGTTATCAATCGGGTATGCTGCACGAGCTTCATCGCCGGTAGAGTTTTCAATAATACCGCCCTCAATATTCAGAACACCACAGTTTGTAATGGTATTGTTTGCATAATAAGGAACATCTGCTGTATCGGG
>JAZQHN010000341.1:0-5236 GCA_045540615.1 Clostridia bacterium | reverse complement strand
GGGAATTCCATAGATTCCAGAATAATCGGTGCATTTTCCGCACACAGAGTATCCCCTGTGGTGGTATTCTTCAAACCGATTGCTGCTGCGATATCACCAGCATAAACGGTGTCAATATCCTGTCTGTCATTTGCATGCATCTGCACCAAACGACCTACACGTTCTTTGTTTCCCTTAGTGGTATTGATTACAGTAGAACCGGCGTCCAAAGAACCGGAATACACACGGAAGAAACACAATTTCCCAACAAAGGGGTCTGTTGCGATCTTGAAAGCCAAAGCAGAAAAAGGTTCGCTGTCGGAAGCCTTTCTCTCGTCTTCTTCTTCAGTCGTAGGATGAATACCCTTAATTGCAGGAATATCCAGCGGAGAGGGCATATATTCTACAATGGCATCCAAAAGCATCTGAACACCCTTATTACGGTAAGAAGTTCCGCACAGAACAGGAATCAACTGAACAGTAACAGTACCGTGACGAAGAGCTTTTTTAATTTCTTCTACAGTTACTTCCTGATCTTCCAAAACCTTTTCCATAATAGTTTCATCAACATCAGCCAAAGCTTCCAGCATAGCTGCACGATATTCTTCAGCCTGATCTCTCATATCTTCCGGAATTTCTTCCTCGCGGACATCTTTTCCCAGATCATCGTAATACACTTCAGCCTTCATGGTAATCAAGTCAATGATACCCTTAAAGCTTTCTTCAGCACCGATAGGCAGTTGAATCGGAACTGCATTACATTTCAAACGGGTCTTCATCATATCTACAACATTGTAGAAATCTGCACCTAAGATATCCATTTTGTTAACGTAAGCCATACGGGGAACCCCGTAGGTGTCAGCCTGACGCCATACAGTTTCAGACTGAGGCTCAACGCCACCCTTTGCACAGAAAACGGTAACAGAACCGTCCAACACACGCAAAGAACGTTCTACTTCAACTGTAAAGTCAACGTGTCCCGGTGTATCAATAATGTTAATTCTGTGCTTTTTCCATTCACAAGTAGTTGCAGCGGAAGTGATGGTAATACCACGTTCCTGTTCCTGAACCATCCAGTCCATGGTTGCTGCACCATCGTGAGTTTCACCGATTTTGTAGTTTCTTCCTGTATAGAACAAAATACGCTCGGTGGTAGTTGTTTTACCGGCATCAATGTGCGCCATGATACCGATATTTCTGGTCATTTCTAATGTATGTGTTCTAGGCAATTGCCTGAAACCTCCTTTCGCAACGTGAAGTTAATCGACTACCATCTAAAATGAGCAAAAGCTTTGTTTGCTTCAGCCATACGATGCATTTCGTCTTTTCTCTTCACTGCTCCGCCTACATTATTGCAAGCATCCAACAATTCGTTTGCCAGACGTTCGCTCATGGTTCTTTCACCACGTGTTCTGGAGAAGATGGTTAACCAACGCAAACCTAAAGTCTGACGTCTTTCGGGTCTTACTTCAATCGGCACCTGGTAAGTTGCACCACCCACTCTGCGGGCTTTTACTTCCAGGACAGGCATTACATTGCCCAAACCTTCTTCAAATACTTCCAGAGGATCCTTACCGGTCTTTTCTCTCAGAATTTCGAATGCATCGTACACGATTCTCTGAGCAACACCCTTTTTACCATCCAGCATAATGTTGTTGATCAACTTAGTTACAACAACGCTGTTGTAAAGGGGATCGGGCAGAACCTCTCTCTTGGGTACATGTCCTCTTCTTGGCACTTTACTTCCCTCCTTTTAAAATTTTAAAGTTCACAGGTACTCAACGGTTGTAACGCCAATAAGTTACAGCCGCCGTCAGCGCAAAGTACTAAATATATCATAAAATTCCGTACATCGCACTAAACTTTTCATTTGGCACAACATACGAACGATTACTTCTTCGCTTTCTTTGCACCATACTTGGATCTGGACTGGTTTCTGTTTGCTACGCCGGCTGTATCCAACGTACCACGGATAATGTGATAACGAACACCAGGCAAGTCCTTTACTCTACCGCCGCGGATCAAAACAACGCTATGTTCCTGCAAGTTATGACCAATACCGGGAATATAGGATGTTACTTCTACACCGTTGGTCAGTCTTACTCTGGCTACTTTACGCAATGCAGAGTTAGGCTTTTTAGGAGTCATTGTTTTAACCGTTGTGCAGACACCTCTTTTCTGAGGAGAGGTCTGATCAATGGGTTTTTTATGCAAACTGTTAAAACCCTTGAGCAGTGCGGGAGCAGTGGATTTCTTGACAGAAGTCTGTCTGCCCTTTCTGACTAACTGATTAAAGGTTGGCAATCGATTCACCTCCTGTATATAGAATATATGGAAAGCGCATTTCGCGCTAATTCCCTAAGAAAGCAGTACTGCAACTGCAGCACCCAAATCAATTCCGCACACTTTTCCTAAGTGTGCCATGGAATCAACCCATTCTACCGCAACTCCCTGCTTCTCACATAAAGAAACAAAAGGATTTTTTACAGCATCCTGGGCATCACGGGCAACAAAAGCAATTTTCACTTTTCCTTCACTGACTGCTCTGGTTGATTGCTTCAAACCGACCAATCGGGAGCCCGTTCTTAAATCTTCCAGCATTTTCTTTTCTCTCCTGCTCTTGTTTTTCAAACGGCAACGACTGCGACAGAGGTTCTCTGCCGCAGAATCGCCATATTACATTTTATAATAATTCGCCGTTCTTGTCAAGTGTTTTTTAAAATTTTGTTACTTTTTCCAATCAGAACCCTTATTCTTCCGAAGTTTCCGCTTCAATTTCTACATTGGAATAGCGGGGAACTCCTGTTCCGGCAGGAATCAGCTTACCTAAGATAACATTTTCCTTCAAACCGATCAAGGGGTCAACCTTACCTTTGATTGCTGCGTCAGTCAAAACTCTTGTAGTTTCCTGGAAGGATGCTGCTGACAAGAAGGAATCGGTAGCCAAAGATGCTTTGGTAATACCAAGCAATACCCTTTGTCCCACTGCAGGACGAAGTCCTTCTTCCTCTGCCTTTTTGTTTGCATCTTCAAAGGTGAACCGATCTACGAGGCTTCCCACTAACAAATCGGTATCATTGGATTCTTC
Organism: Clostridia bacterium; assembly: GCA_045540615.1. GTDB lineage: Bacteria > Bacillota > Clostridia > HGM11514 > HGM11514 > SIG438. The sequence goes on along the minus strand of JAZQHN010000341.1, from coordinate 2,169 downwards.
AATCTTCACCTTATTCATCATCTGACGGGCAATTACCTCAACGTGCTTATCGTTAATATCAACACCCTGCATCCGGTAAACCTTCTGAACTTCCTGAATCAGGTATTCCTGAACTGCACCCAATCCCTTAATCCGTAAAATATCATGAGGATTTACAGGACCTTCGGTAATCAAATCACCGGCTGCAATTACATCTCCTTCGTTTACCTTCATACGGGAACCGAAAGGAATGGTATAGGTTCTTGCGTCAGCCAATTCATCATTAGTTACGGTAACTTCACGGCGTTTTTTATTTTCACTTAAGGTTACCTTACCGCTGATTTCAGAAATCACAGCCAAGCCCTTGGGCTTTCTTGCTTCAAACAATTCTTCTACACGGGGCAAACCTTGTGTGATATCGTCTCCGGCAACACCACCGGTGTGGAAGGTTCTCATTGTTAACTGAGTACCGGGTTCACCGATAGATTGAGCCGCAATAATACCAACCGCTTCACCGATATTTACTTCCAGACGGGTTGCCAGGTTTTCACCGTAACACTTCGCACAAACACCCACTCTTGCACGGCAGTTCAATACAGAACGGATCTTAAATTCCGGATTTTCAATACCAGCCGCCTCATAAGCCTTCACAATTGCTTTCGCTTGGTCTTCTGTCATCTTATCATCACGTCCGGCAAGAACTTCACCGGTTTCGGGATGCTTGATTTCTTCTGCCGGGTAACGACCGGTCAAACGTTCTGCCAAAGACTCGATTCCTTTAATGTTACGAACCATGATTCCGTCATAAGTTTCACAATCTTCTTCCCGAATAATTACATCCTGGGAAACGTCTACCAAACGACGGGTCAAATAACCGGAGTCTGCTGTACGAAGAGCTGTATCTGCCAGACCCTTTCTGGCACCGTGAGAAGAAATAAAATATTCCAATACAGTCAGACCTTCACGGAAGTTTGCACGAATGGGCATTTCCACAGTTTTACCTGTGGTATCCGCCATCAAACCACGCATTGCAGCCAACTGACGAATCTGGTTTACGCTACCACGGGCTCCGGAGTGTGCCATCATGTAAATGGGATTTAATGCATCCAAATTGCTCATCAGAGCATCGGTTACTTTATTACTTGTTGTATTCCAAGTATCAATAACCAAATTATGACGCTCGTCATCGGAAATCAGACCGCGGCGGAACTGCTTGGTAATCACTTCAACCTTTTGATCAGCCTCAGCCAGTAAGCCCTTCTTAGCTTCCGGAATTTCCATATCGGATACGCTGATGGTGATAGCACCTCTTGTAGAGAACTTAAAGCCCAATGCCTTAATATGGTCAAGAACTTCTGCGGTTTCTGTGGTTCCATGCACCTTGATACATTTATCCACAATCTTGCTCAGTTCTCCTTTGGTCACCAATCTGGTGATTTCTAAGTCAAAATAGTTTTCGGTAGGATTACCCTGTTCATCCACACGTTTTACATAACCTAAATCCTGAGGAATGTATTCATTGAAAATCAACTGACCTACAGTCGCATCAATCACACCACTTCTCTGTTCAACACCATTTTCGGTAGGTACGTCTTTGGTTACGCGAACCTTAATCGGTGCGTGAAGAGTCACTACTTTATTTTCGTAAGCCATGATGGCTTCATTTATATCAGAAAATACTTTACCTGCACCCTTATCTTCATCTTTTTTCAGAGTCAGATAATAGCTACCTAATACCATGTCCTGAGTAGGAACAGTTACAGGATGACCATCCTGAGGCTTCAACAGGTTATTGGCAGATAACATCAAAAATCTTGCTTCCGCCTGTGCTTCTGCAGATAAGGGAACGTGAACCGCCATCTGGTCACCATCAAAGTCTGCATTGTACGCAGTACAAACCAAAGGATGAAGCTTTAATGCTTTACCGCTTACCAAAACAGGCTCAAATGCCTGAATACCAAGTCTATGCAGAGTTGGTGCACGGTTCAACAGAACCGGATGTTCTTTAATAACATCCTCCAGTACATCCCAAACCTCATCTCTTACACGTTCAACCATTCTCTTTGCACTCTTGATATTATGTGCTTTTCCTTCTTTTACCAAGCGTTTCATTACAAAAGGCTTGAACAGCTCAAGAGCCATTTCTTTAGGCAAACCGCACTGATACATTTTAAGATCGGGACCTACTAC
>JAZQHN010000340.1:0-3563 GCA_045540615.1 Clostridia bacterium | reverse complement strand
GGTAACAGTCCTACTGCAGTTAACACAGAAAAACGTCCTCCTACATCATCAGGTACCACAAAGGTTTCATAGCCCTGGTCATCTGCCTGGGTTTTCAAAACGCCTCTTGCTTTATCAGTTGTTGCATAAATTCTGTTATTGGCACCTTCAATTCCGTATTTTTCAATTAACAGCTTTTTGAACAAACGGAATGCCAAAGCAGGCTCGGTGGTCGTACCGGACTTTGAAATTACATTAATAGAAAAATCGCGATCCTTCACCAGTTCAATCAATTCATAAAGGTAGGTAGAGCTAATGGAATTTCCGGCGAAATAAATATCAGGGGTGTCCTTTTTTTTCTGATTGTAAAAAGGAGACTGCAAGAATTCAATAGCTGCACGGGAACCAAGATAGGAACCCCCGATTCCAATCACAATCAATACTTCTGATTCTTTTTTGATTTTTTCTGCCGCTTTCAGAATCCGTTCAAATTCCTCTTTATCGTAATCAAAGGAAAGATTCACCCAACCAAGAAAATCATTCCCGGCACCGGTTCCTTCTGTTAACACCTGATTCGCCAGTGCAATTTGTCCCTCCATACAGCTCATTTCATGAGGAGAAAGAGCACTGTTGGACCAATCGAAAGAAATTTTTTCCATGTTTCTAATCACCTTTCTATTTTAAAATGTTACTTTTTTAATAGTTTTTACTGTTTTCATTACAAAATACAAAACCGGTGCCTGAACTGCCCAGGCAACCAATTTCCAAACCCCGCGGATGAAAAACCATCCCCAACCCTTTGACCCATAAAGCATAATCAGCCAAAGAGTGGTTAAACCGATTTCTACTACCACAGTATCAATCAGCTTTGCCAAAAAGGATTTCAACAAAGTTACTTTTTTTCCGTAAAAGAAAAAAGAGAAAATCAGACCGCTGACCACGGGATTCAATGCAAACCAAAAGCAATAAGGGCCGTCTGTATACAAAAGGTAACTGACGATATCCGTTACCACACCTGCAACTGCATTCACTACAGGTCCGAACAAGCCTGCAATAATACCGGATGACAGAAATCCAAAGGAAACCTGAAAATCGGCACTAATACGGATGGTTGCATATGCAGAAAGCACTACTCCTAATGCTACAAGCATTGCTGTTGTAACCAAGCTTCTGACCTTTCTCAATTCCTTGGCGGACTGAGAAAACATTTTCATCATAATGACCCACCTTTCCTAATTACCGTTACTCCTCTGTAAGGCTGTCCTTATGATTTGTAACAGCGGGATGCGGTAATTGCATCGCAAATCCTGAGATTTTTCGTTCACGCAGCAACTCCCCGTCTGCCTGACACTAACTGTTTCAACGCACAATTACCTACTCTGTTCTATTTCCTTTTTATTATATACCATTTTCATAAAAAAAGCAATACTTTTTCAACAGCAAAAACAGAAAAATACCGCCCTGAAAAAGAGCGGTATTTGTGCTAATTCACATTAATCCATTGCTGAAGAACCGTTCCGTACACCTGAAAAAATCCTGCTCGCTTTACCGACTCTGCACACACAGCATTGACGTTTCCTACCTTTTCTCCATCCAGAAAAAAGGTTATTTTACCAATCACCTCACCCTTTGAAAGCGGGGCAGTAACCACTTTCGGAACATCCAGCTCGTGTGTCACCGTTCCCTTTTGCTCCTTTTTTACCACCAAAGAAAAATCCTTCTCTGCCAAAACAGTCATTTTCTTTTCCTTTCCTTTTTCCACAGACACTTCTGCCAGTTCTTCTCCTTTTCCAACACCCTTTTCAACTCCGTAAGAAGCAAATCCCATATTCAAAAGGGAGGATGCATCTGCAAAACGTTCTTTTGATGTGGGACAGCCAAGAACAACTGCAATCAATTCCATTCCATCCCGCTCGGCTGATGCAGACATACAAAAACCCGCTTCTTCCGTCGATCCTGTTTTAATTCCTGTTGCCCCTTCGTAAAAACGAATTAATTTGTTGGTATTTGCAAGGGTAAAGGTTCCGTCTCTTAAACTATCCATCCATATCGTCAAAAAAGGGCGAATAGTAGTATGACTTAATAATTCCCGGGACAAAACCAACAAATCAGATGCACAGGAATAATGATTTTCTGCAGGCAATCCGGTACAATTGACAAAATGAGTATCCGAAAGTCCTAATGCTTCCGCCCTTTGGTTCATCATTTCTACAAAATTCGATTCACTTCCTGCCAAATATTCCGCCAGTGCAACTGCTGCGTCATTTCCTGTGGCAACCGCAATAGATTTCAACAAATCGTTGATACTAATCACTTCATTTACACTCAAAAATACTCTGGAGCCTGTCATAGAGGAGGCATATTCACTAACTGTTACCGTGTCCTCCATTGTAATCTTACCACTATCTACCGCCTCTATTCCCAAAAGCAAGGTCATCATTTTTGTAACACTTGCCATAGGCAAATGTTCTTTTGCATTGTTTTCATACAAAATTTTGCCCGTTGTCCGTTCTGCAAGAATAGCTGATTTAGCAGATAAATTCATTTCTTCTCCCCTAACGAAACTGCTAAAACACAAGCAAAAAAGCAATACCGTACAAATGATTCGTTTCAACATAAAATCCCTCCGTTCCCGCTTATTTTATGAGGAACGAAGGGAAATTAGTACTAATTAATACAATGTTTCCATCAACAAAGTTGCACCGGATTTGAAAACAACAATTTCCCGGCAACTCCTTTCTTCATTTTTTATCATATTATTTTACTGCTAAAAATTCTCTTTTTCTTTACAAATCAATAGTTGCAAGAACCTTCGTCAATGCGTTTGCCATAGAAAAAAATCCCAAATCCGTCGGATGGCATGCGTCAACCGTTCCTGCTTCTTTACAAAACTCTGTCAATGCCTCTCCGTCAATAAAATACACATTTTTATCCCCTGCCGTAAGCGCATTGCAATAGGTCGCTTCAATGATGCTTTTTCTTATTTTTTCTTCCTCGGTTAACCGATATTTGGGGCGTGACATCATAACTACAGGTAAAGAGGGTTGCTGTTCTCTGATCTTCCGAAACATTCTTTCATGAGTTTTTTCAAGATGTTCTATAGTGGGAGCATTATAATCATAATCATAAACGAAAACAGACATCTCTAAATTTTTGATATAGTCAGCCATTTCGTCTTCTCCCTTTGCATTTCCCGAAAAGCCAAGATTGATAAAATCACAATCCAACTCTCTTGAAACAATTGCCTGATATGCCATACCCGGTCTTGATGCACATCCCCCCTGGGTAATAGAAGAACCGTAATAAACAATAGGCTTTGTTATTTTATAGGGTTTTGCTTCTTCTAAAAAAGCATCCTCCTGCAAGCCAATATACAATTCCTCCACATTGGAATACAGAGGAAAATTAATTGTAATTTCCCTTTTTTCTTTCTTATCAAATTCGCAGATACTTTCATATCCGTCTGCAACATCAAAGGGCGGAACAAAGGTTTTTTTATAACAATCATCCACATACAAATCGTATCCGACAGAACCTGTTAACGCAAAATGAGGCATTTTTCCTATACATTCTGTATCCAGTTT
>JAZQHN010000339.1:0-18875 GCA_045540615.1 Clostridia bacterium | reverse complement strand
GAAAAAATTTACAAAAAATATCATTAATTTTGAAAAAAGACTTGCGAAAATATGAAAAAGAAGGTATAATAAAGTATAACATCTATGAAGAGAGGAGTGAAACCCATGAATGGTTCAACAGGTACAATTCTTTACTTTGTTGTGTTGATTGCGATTTTCTATTTTCTGATGATTCGTCCTCAACAAAAGCAGGCGAAGGCTCGCAAACAAATGCTCAACGCACTCAAAAACGGAGATACGATTATCACAAACAGCGGTATTTACGGTAAAATTGTAAAGCTGAAGGATGATTATTTCATTATGGAAACCGGTCCTGACCGTGTGAAACTCAAATTACAACGGGAAGCAATCGGTATCGTTGAAAAATCAGCAGAAAAGGAAAAACCTGATACGCTGGAAGAACCTGAAGAAGAAATTCAGGAAACAACTGAAGAATAAGTCATAAAAATTCCCCTTCGGAAATACAGTAGAGTAGGAACTGTTTTTGAAGGGGTGTTTTTATGATTCGGGTAAAAAATATTGGGATAGGTTTGTTGACAGGCTATGGGATTACCGCTTTTTTTCTGCTGATTCTGGCATTGCTTTTGACTTTTACGAACATGGGAGAAAGTCTTATTGCTCCTTTGGTGACCCTTGTGAATCTTTTGGGAATCTTTTTTGCAGGATTCTGGTCGGTGAGACGAATCACTTCAGGCGGATGGCTGGTTGGGGGAATTACAGGAGTAATCAGTCCCCTGATTTTACGTTTGATTGGTACCATTGCCTATGAAAACGGATATTGGAACTCCCACTTGCTTTGGGCGGTCTTGCTGGGGTTTGTTGCAGGTGCATTGGGAGGAATTACGGGGATTAACTTAGGGTATCGAGCAAGAAAAAAGTCAGGCAGAAAAGCCTGAATCAGACCGTCAAAAGTCGGTCTACCGCAATCAGAACGAAAAGAATAAAATAAGAAAAGTTTGTTTTTATAAAACAACAGAAAACCGCAAGGAAAACATCGAATGTTCCTTGCGGTTGCTTGCTTTTTCAGAACTTCAACTCTACCGTACCCTTGTACGCCGACGAATTGAAGTTCTAAAAATATGCCTTCCTTTTTCCCGGTCTGCCAGCGTGCCGATAAGTTTATCGACACGCTGCAAAGCCCTTGAAATGGGCTTTATTGGATCAGTTTGTCCAATCTGTGCTATTTTCCGTCCACCCCAAAGGAGCCGTAGCAAACGAAATTCATTTTGCTACAGCTCCCTTTGTATGACTTGCTTGCATCAGACTGATTTTAACAGTCTTTTCAATGATTATCTGCAGGCAAAGGAATCACAACAGGTATCAGAATCACAACTGCACTTGTCACCGCTGCATCCGCAGGAATCCACCTGGATTTCACTTAACTTGCACTTGTGGTCAACGTGGTGTACACAGTTGGTTACTTCGCAACCGATATAGGTGCCTGTAGCGGAATTGTCATCCACGCTGTTGGTCATGGTTCCCTTCACAAAGGTGGCACAGCAGGTAGAATCAATTTCTGTGGCATCGGAACCGCAAATGTTGATTTCCTTTGCAGAGCATACGCCCGTAGCATTGTACATGCAGTCATAAACTGCACAATCTACTCTCGAATTCATAATAGAAACACTCCTTTTTTATGATGTGGATGAGTTCGATAAAAAATTTTTTTCATCGAGTTCTTAAATATTGTTTACAATTTGCATGAATTTATGATATAATAAATAAAATAAGTATTTTTTTGAGAATAAATTCTATGTTACGAGGTAGTTATGGATTACAGTCGCTTAAATGAGATGCAGCAAAAAGCTGTGGAACAAACAGAAGGACCGCTTTTAATACTGGCAGGGGCAGGAAGCGGAAAAACCACCGTTTTGGTCAATCGGATTGCCCATATTATTGAAGACAAAGGTGCAGCACCCTGGTCGGTGCTTGCCATTACCTTTACCAATAAGGCGGCAGGAGAATTGAAAAGCAGACTTTCCCAAATGCTGGGAGATTGTGCTGAAGATATTTGGGCAGGAACCTTTCATTCCTGCTGTATGCGGATTTTACGCCGGGATATTGAAAAGCTGGGTTACGATCGCAACTTTAATGTATACGATTCTTCCGACCAGCAAACATTGATGAAGGAATGTCTGTCTCAGCTTAATCTGGATGATAAAAGCTTTCCTCCCAAAACCATGCTTTCTTATATCAGCTCTGCCAAGGATGCTCTGATTGATTGTAAAGCCTTTGAAAAAAAGTATGAAGCTGATTTTCGGATGAGTAAGGTTGCAGCGCTTTATACCTTGTATCAGCAAAAGCTTCGTGCTTATAACGCAGTGGACTTTGATGATATTATCGGATTGACTGTAAAGCTGTTTTTGGAGTATCCGGAAGTGTTGGAATATTATGCCAGCAAATTCCGTTATATTTTGGTGGATGAATATCAGGATACCAATCATTGTCAGTTTGAACTGGTACGGCTTCTTTCTTCCAAACACCATAATTTGTGTGTGGTAGGGGATGATGACCAAAGTATCTATAAATTCCGCGGAGCTAACATTCAGAATATTTTAGATTTTGAACGATGCTTTGACAATGCGGTTGTGATTAAATTGGAGCAAAATTACCGTTGCCCTGCAAAGGTGCTGGAGGCGGCAAACTGTGTGATTGCCAACAACAGTCAGAGAAAGGACAAACGCCTTTGGACCAACAACGAAGATGGAGAACTGCCCTTTCTATTTGATGCACAAAATGAGCATGATGAAGCCTATTTTATTGCGGATAAAATATCTGCTCTTGTGCGGAGGGAAGGTGCCAATTATTCTGATTTTGCGGTGCTGTACCGTATGAATGCTCAGTCCCGTGTGCTGGAAAATGCTTTGAACCAAAGCGGAATCCCACACAGAGTATTAGGAGGCATGCGGTTTTATGACCGTAAAGAAGTCAAGGATATGATTGCCTATCTTCGTTTGGTGCAAAACCCGGGAGATAACATTAGTTTAAAACGAATTATCAATCAGCCAAAGCGGGGAATCGGTCAAAAGAGTATTGATACCCTGGAGGAAATTGCATTGACCCGGGGAATCAGCATGTTTGAAGCCACAGGCTGTGCCAATGAAATTCCCGAATTGTCCCGTGGTGCGGCAAAGCTTATCATGTTTCACGATTTGATTTATGGCTTTTTTCAGTATAAAGAAGATATTGAGCAATTGTTGGATACGGTGTTAAGAGAAAGCGGTTATGTGGACGAGCTGTTACGGGAGGACACTCCTGAAGCCCGTTCTCGTATTGAGAATATCAAGGAATTGACGGGTGCGGTAAAGGAATATATCAACCAGGCAGAGGATCCTTCTTTATCGGGATATTTGGAGCAGGTTTCTTTGGTCAGTGATATTGATAATTATGATCAGTCGGAGGATGCTGTAGTGCTCATGACCTTGCACAGCGTCAAGGGATTGGAATTTCCCAATGTCTTTTTATGCGGAATGGAGGAGGGCGTATTTCCCGGTTATCGTTCCATTACCGAGGAAGATGAACTGGAAGAGGAACGCCGCCTTTGCTATGTGGGAATTACCCGTGCCATGAAACGTCTCTTTATGACCCATGCCTTTTCCAGAACCTTGTTCGGCAGTACCTCTTATAATAAAATTTCCAGATTTTTAAATGAAATTCCGGAAGAACTTCTCAATCATCCTCAGGCAGAACCGATTGTAGAGGTGCAGACGGAAAAACCAAAAATCAGCCAGGAGTTGCTCTTTCACAGCGGAAACTTCGGTGGCTACGGAAAACCGAACAAACAGGAAAAGAAGGATTATAAACCGGGAGATTCGGTGAAACACAAAAAATTCGGAACAGGAATGATTTTATCAGTGACGCCAAAGGGTGATGATTTGCAATTGGAAATTGCCTTTGATTCCTGCGGGACAAAGACCTTGATGTCCTCCTTTGCGCCCCTAACCATTTTATCCTGATGGAGAGTGAAACAATGAGTAAAAAATTAAAGGATGAGCAAACAGACCGTTTGTTTGAAGGAATGTTAAAGCTCAAAACAGTAGAAGAATGCTACAATTTTTTTGAAGACCTGTGTACCATTTCTGAAATCAAAGCCATGGCACAGCGGTTTCAGGTGGCGGTTATGCTGGATGAACAAAGAGTGTATACCGATATTGAACAGGAAACGGGAGCAAGTTCAGCCACGATCAGCCGTGTGAATAAAAGCTTGTTGTACGGAGAGGACGGATACCGTTTGGTGTTGGAACGGTTGCGGTGCAAAGACAATGAGTAGTTACGAAAGCTTTGCGGCTCTTTATGACCGATTGATGACGGATGTGGATTATGACGGATGGTGCGATTTTATGGAGGATTCCTTTGCCCGAATGAAGGTTCAGCCAAAGCTGGTGCTGGAGCTTGGATGCGGAACGGGAAATTTGACCGTCCGTCTTGCCAAACGGGGATATTCCATGATTGGTCTGGACAATTCTCCCGAAATGCTTCAGGTGGCAACAGAAAAATCAGAAGGACTGGATATTTTATATCTTCTTCAGGATATGACTGAGTTTGAACTGTATGGTACGGTGGATGCGGTTGTATGTTCTTTGGATTGTCTGAATTATTTAACGGAAGAAGGAATGCTGGAGGATTGTTTTTCCTTAGTTTCCTTATACTTGAATCCCAATGGCGTATTTTTATTTGATTTAAACACACAATATAAAATGGAGCATATTTTAGCACCCGAAACCTTTCTTTATGATGATGGGGAAATTTTTTATACTTGGCAAAGTATTTGGGATGAGAGTTACGGAGAATGCGAATATGATTTAACCTTTTTTGTAAAAGAAGGGGAAACCTACCGCCGCTTTGAAGAAACTCATCTTCAGCATGCTTATTCTGTGGAGGAAGTGGAACGGACATTGCAAAAAACAGGATTGCAACTGGTCAATGTGTGGAGTGGATTTGATTGTAATCCTCCTTATGATACTGCAGAACGGCTCTTTTTTGTCGCCAAAAAACCGTAAATTTCTGTTCTGATTTGTGAAAAATAAAGAGAATTGTCGAACGGTTTTGGGAATTTTTAATAAAAAAGATTGACAAAGTCTTGATTTTGTGGTAAACTAAATATATAGCATGTGCATTTATGCTATGATAAAAGCTTTAGGAGGAATTTTTAAATGCAAACTGGTAAAGTAAAATGGTTCAATGCAGAGAAAGGTTATGGTTTCATCGAAAGCGAAGACGGTACTGATGTATTCGTTCATTTTTCTGCAATCAACGCCGAAGGTTACAAGACCTTAGACGAAGGCATGACTGTTGAGTTTGAAGTTGTTGAAGGAGCAAAAGGTCCTCAGGCTGCTAACGTAACAAAAGCGTAAGTTCAGCCTCTACTTATAAATAGTTGAAACATCTGAATTTAACAAATGCAGTAGAAAGCCTCATATTTGATATGGGGCTTTTTTACAAGCGGAGGAAACAATATGGATATGTTAATCAAAACAATTGCCAATCAGCAAATTCGTGCTTATGCGGCGGTGACCACCGATTTGGTCAACGAGGCGGCAAAGCTTCATCAGACCATGCCGGTAGGAACTGCGGCATTAGGACGGGCATTGACGGCAGTTTCTATGATGGGTGCCATGCTCAAAGAACAAGGGGAGACCGTTTCCATTCAGTTTAAGGGTGGCGGTCCTTTAGGATCTGTTTTTGCCCTGAGTGAGTATGGCTCTAAGGTGCGGGGGTATGTAGATAATCCTTATGCAGATTTACCCTTGAACCACAGAGGAAAATTGGATGTCCGAAATGCGGTTGGAGTGGACGGAACATTAAGTGTAGTCCGCCAGATTGTAGGGGGTGACCCGTACGTGGGTCAGGTGCCTCTTGTGAGTGGTGAAATTGCAGACGATCTGACTGTTTATTATGCTAAGAGTGAGCAAATCCCTACAGCGGTGGGTCTAGGTGTTTTGGTGGATGTGGATTATACAGTAAAGGCGGCAGGCGGCTTTATTATTTCTCTCCTTCCCGGTGCAGAGGAGGAAACCATTCAGTTAGTGGAAAAAGGCTTACTCCGAGTAAAATCAGTAACCGATTTGATTGTAAACGGTGCAGACGCCAAAGGAATTTTAACTGCCGTATTGGGCGAGGAGGCACAGCTTGACGAAATGGAAACGGTGGTTCCTTCTTACTGTTGCCGTTGCTCTATGGAAAAAATGGAGCGAGGCTTATTAAGCTTAGGCAAAGAAGAATTGGAGCACCTGGCAGAAAAGCCGGAGGATGCTGAATTGGTATGTCATTTCTGTAACCATAAATATTATGTCACTCAGAAACGGTTGAAAGAGCTTTCCAAAAAAGCAAAAGCATAAAGCAATATTGAACAGCGATGCGGAGGTGTGTCGCTGTTTTTGATTGTCCGAAAACGCTAAGTGTGTTTGGAAAGGAACCCGGTAAACAGCTTGGGTGGCAACTTGAACGGTAACTCCATTGGTGTCTCCGTGAGAAACCTCATTGGGAGCCCCTTTATATAAAAATAAAAATAAAAGAAACAAAACGAAACGAATAAGAATAAGAAATAAAACAGAGAAGTGGGTAAGTCATCACAACTTTTCTGTGGTATCATAGAATTAGAGGGATAAAATTCAGAAAAAAACTTGCAATTTTACTCGTTTTATTATATAATAAAATGAGGTGTGAAAGAATGGAGGATTGCAAATGGAACAATGGTATATTGGAATCTGTACAAAGGACGGTTATCAGCGCTTAGGAAACATTCAACCATTTTGTAATGAAACACTTTCTTTTCATCATAACGAATTGCAGATTTGCTATTGTCAGGAACAAAAAGGACAGGATGCGTTGATTCAGATTACAGTAAGCGGCGAAGGCGAATGCTTTACGGGAATTGAATATTGTGGAGAAGGTGAGGTTTCTACCTTTTCGGGGCCTGTTGCTTATGATCGTTATATTCGTCAAAGTCCTCATGATGTGAAGGATTATACTTTGGATATGGAAAAGGAAGCAGTTCCTATGGCGGCAGTTTTCCGTGAAGGAGAATATATCGCAGCCATTTCTGATCAGCCCGGGCATTGCGATAATGCAACCACCCAATTTGTTTCTTCTCATTCTTTTCAGGTGCTATCAGGCGATACAGGGGAGATTGTGGGAAAAGGAAAGAAACAGTTTTCTCCCATTTATCATCAGGTAACGGTTGGGTGCGACCATGTGTTTCGTTTGATGCTTTGCCGATTTCAGGCAGATTCTCTGATTCGGTTCAGAAATCAGATTTTTCAAGGAATTGATCGGGTATGGGGAACGGGCGGTTCTGCCTTCCACAGCGTTTGTTTTTCGGGAAACTATATGCACTACCGAAAAAATGAAACGGGATATAGTGATTACTGGGTAGTGCCCGGAATTGACTATGCAAATTATCAGTACGCAAGAGATGCTTTCTGGCAGAGTATGATTTTACCGAAGGAAATGGCAGAGCAATGTTATTTGGCAAATCAAAACCGTTGTAAATATGCGGAAAATGGACTGTTCCATTTGATTTGGTCCTATCGCAACTTAAAAAATGGTGTTGTTGTTAATCAGGAATCGGTTCAAGGTGCCTTGGAATATGTGAAGCAGTTTTGCCGAAAGAGTTGTTACTATACCAACAAAGGTGACGAAACGGAATATGAGTTTAAGATTCAATCCTGGTATGATATATGTGCTTTTGAATGGGATGATGTGATTACCTACAATCAAGGCCTTTTGGCAGTTGCTATGAGAGCTGTAGAGGAAATGGGTTTGCCCGCTCCCGTAAAATGGCAGGATGCGGCAATGGAGTACCAAAATCAGTTTAACGGAACCTATTTCCCCTTAAGCCGTAAAAAGCAATGCTTAAGTCTGGATGTTTTTATCGGAGATATTTTATTCTTCTTGTTGTTCGGGGAATGTATCTTGCCTGATGATGTGGTACAAAGAGCCTATCAGTATGTAATAGAGCACAATCATACTCCTTACGGTCGAAAAGTTGTTTGCGGAGAACAAGGTGAATTTTTACCCATGGAATTCCACGGTGCGTATGGCTTTATCTGTCCTCATCAGTTGGAATTAAAGCCGGGAGAATATGCTTACGGAAGTTCTTATTATTTGTATGAAATGTTGTTTCATATTGGAGGTTTTCTGCATCACGCGAAGGATGCGGAGGAGCATTTAATTGCCAGAGGAAAGCTTGATTTTATGATAGGCGGAACCTTTTATGAGCATATTAATACTGTAACAGGTATGGGAAATAAAGCGAATCAAGGTTGGAATTCAGCCATTTATAATATTTGGGAACAGTTGATGGAACGGGGAGTGGCATCCGACCGCTTTTTCCGTGAAATTGAAGCGATATTGCAGTAAGGAGGGTGTACATGGGAAAAGAAGTATTTTCAGTAGCACTGAAAGAAATTCTGCAGGAATTTAAGCTGGAAAAAATTTGGTATTCTTCTGATATGGACGAAAGAAAGGTGGTTTCCACCAACGTAAACCGTCCCGGTTTGGAAATAATCGGATTTTTTGAGGATTTTGACAAAGAAAGAATCCAGATTTTCGGCAAAGTGGAATACAATTACCTGAGAGGATTGGAAAGCCGAAAAAGACTGGAAAGCTTTGATCAGTTGTTCGCGACCGGAATTCCCGCTGTTGTAATTACAAGAAATCAGGAAATTTTTCCCGAGCTTTATATTGCGGCTCGGAAATACCAAATGCCTGTGTTCAGAACAGCGGAAAGCACCTCCGATTTTTTGGCAGCATTGATTGCTTATCTGAATAACGTTTTGGCTCCTCGGATTACCCGTCACGGTGTGCTGGTTGAAATTTACGGCGAAGGGGTGCTCATTTTAGGAGAAAGCGGAATCGGAAAAAGCGAAACAGCAATCGAGCTTGTAAAACGCGGTCACCGTCTTGTGGCAGATGATGCGGTGGAAATCAAACGGGTATCCGCAAAATCTTTGGTGGGAAGTGCTCCCGCAGTGATACGGCACTTTATCGAGCTTCGCGGAATCGGCATTGTTGATGTAAAGCGGATTTTCGGTATGGGTGCGGTAAAGGATACTGAAAAAATCAATATGGTTGTTCAGCTGGAGGAATGGGATATGCAAAAAATGTATGACCGCCTCGGCATGGAAAATGAATATATTAATATTTTAGGATTGGAAATTCCTTCCCTGAAAATTCCCGTTCGTCCGGGACGTAATTTAGCAGTTATTTTAGAGGTTGCTGCCATGAATAACAGGCAGAAGCGAATGGGCTATAATGCAGCAAAAACATTGAATGACCGCTTGATGGCAGGAATGGAAGGAACGGAACTTTAAAAAACAATAAAAAGAAAGGAAGAATATTATGTATATCGGAATTGATTTAGGAGGAACCAATATTGCAGCAGGATTGATTAACAAAGAAGGAAAAATCTTGCATAAGGATAGTGTGAAAGCGGGTGCTAACCGTCATTACAGTGAAATTATTAAGGATATGGCAGAGCTTTCCAAAAAGGTAGCGATTGACGGTGGATGTTCTTTGGAGGACATTGAGTGGGTTGGAATCGGAAGCCCCGGAAGTTGCGATAATGAAAATGGTATTTTGATTTATGCCAATAATTTAGGATTTGCAAACACTCCCATGCGAGCAGAATTTCAAAAGCACTTTGATGTTCCTGTGTATATTGCAAATGATGCAGACTGTGCGGCATACGGAGAAGCAATGGTTGGTGCGGCAAAAGGAACCTCTGACAGCGTAACAGTCACTCTGGGAACAGGCGTTGGCGGCGGAATTATCATTGACAATAAGATTATAACCGGATTTAACAGCTGTGGCGGTGAATTAGGTCATATGATTATTCTTGTAGACGGCGAACCTTGCAGCTGCGGAAAGAAGGGTTGCTGGGAGGCTTATGCGTCTGCAACAGCCTTGATCCGTCAAACCAAAAAAGCTATGGAAGAAAACCCGGATTCTCTCATGTGGAAGGAAGTAGCTTCCTTGGATGAAGTCAATGGCAGAACCTCCTTTGAAGCAGCGAAGAAGGGTGACAAAGCGGCACAGGCTGTAGTAGATACCTATCTTCGTTATGTTGCAGTTGGTGTCAGTAACATTGTAACCGTATTCCAGCCTGAAAAGGTGTTGATTGGGGGCGGAATTTCCAATGAGGGCGAAGCTATTTTAACTCCCATTCGCGATTATGTCCGTGCTAATGATTATTGTAAAACAGATAAAAAAGTAACCATTGAGAAAGCAATGCTTGGAAATGACGCAGGGATTATCGGAGCAGCATTTTTAGGAGCTCAGTATGCAGGAAAATAAAGGAGAGACGACCATGCTGGAACAGTTTCGGGCCAATCGTATTGCAGTTACGGTGAATGAACCCATGAGCAAGCATACCTCTTTTCAAATCGGAGGGCCTGCAGATTATTTTGTATGCCCTGCCAATCAGGAACAGCTGAAAACAGCGGTGGAAATCATTAAGTCTGCAGGAATTCCCTATTTTGTATTGGGGAACGGCTCCAATCTTTTGGTTTCTGACCGTGGATATCGGGGGGTAATGTTGCACCCTGTAATAGAAACACTTGAGGGAAAGGGAACCAGAATGACTTGCGGTAGCGCTGTTCTTCTTTCCCGTGCTTCAAAGGAAGCGGCAAAGCGCAGTTTAAGAGGCTTGGAATTTGCATCCGGAATACCGGGTACGATGGGCGGTGCTGTTCGGATGAATGCGGGTGCTTACGGGGGAGAGATGGCTGATGTTGTGGTAAAAACTACCTATTTTGACCCGAAAACTATGGAATTCTCTGAGACAGAGGAGCACGATTTTTCTTACCGTCACAGTATGTTTTGCGATCAGTCCGGATTGATTATTTGTGAAACAGAGCTTGAACTGACGGTAGGAGACCAAGCTCAGATTTTAGCGGAAATGGACGAATTGGCAAAGAAACGAAGAGACAAACAGCCTGTTTCCCTTCCTTCAGCAGGAAGTACCTTTAAACGTCCCAAGGGAGATTATGCTGCTGCCCTCATTGACCGTGCAGGTTTGCGTGGTCTTCAGGTAGGCGGTGCTCAAGTTTCGGAAAAGCATACAGGCTTTATTGTGAATGTAGGCGGTGCAACCGCTAAAGATGTGATGAATTTAATGGAGCAGGTACAACAGGAAGTGTACCGTCAGTTTGGTGTGCAGTTGGAAAAAGAAATTTGTATCATAGGAGAGTGACTTTGGATGCAATGCTTGATTATTACGGGAATCAGTGGTGCGGGCAAAAGCCAGGCAATTAAATATATCGAAGATTTGGGCTATTTTTGTGTCGATAATATGCTCCCTGATTTGATTAGCAGTTTTATTACTCTTTGTCACAGTAATGGACGAAATATTACCAAGGTGGCATTTGTGGTTGACTCCAGAAGCGGAGACCAGTTTGATGCTTTGCTTCGTGAAATGGATCAGACGGATTTGATGGATGTGGAGGTAAAACTGATTTTTCTGGAGGCAAGTGACGATGTGATTATCCGTCGCTATAAGGAAAGTCGCAGAAAGCATCCTCTTGCCCCAAACAACCGTGTGTCGGAAGGACTGACGGCAGAACGAAAGCTGTTGGAAAAGGTGAAGGAACGGGCGGATATTATGATTGATACAAGCCTTATGAAGCCTCAGCAATTGAGAAACACCCTTTATGATATGCTGGACGATACAGACCAATCCAAAAATATTTCTGTGAATGTTCTTTCTTTTGGGTATAAGTACGGAATTCCCATAGATGCTGACATTGTATTTGATGTCCGTTTCTTACCCAATCCCTTTTATATTGACAATCTCCGTGATTTTACGGGACTTGACAGTACGGTAAGCGAGTATGTGTTAAAGCATGACCAAACCCAAATGTTTCTCAGTAAATTAACGGATATGGTTGAATTTTTACTGCCTCATTATCAGGCAGAAGGAAAACAGCAATTGGTGATCGGAATCGGTTGTACGGGCGGAAAACACAGAAGTGTTGCCATTGCAGAAGAATTGTTTAAGTTTTTGAAAAAGAATGGTGTGACCGTATCTGTGGTACATCGTGATTATCAGTTGGATCATCAGAATAAACGGTAGGAGGGATTGAGTTGTCCTTTTCCTTACAGATAAAAAACGAATTGTGTGAAAACGGCCTGGGCAAAAACTGCTGTATGAAAGCGGAGCTTGCGGCCTTTTTCCTGTTTGGTGCCAGAATGCAGGAGGAAGGTGTTAAGATGGTCACAGAGCACGCCATTGTGGCACAGCGTCTTTTTATGCTGCTGCAAAAGGTGTTCGGTGTTCATGCAAAGGTGGAAGTAAAGCACCATACTGTTACCACCTATCATCTGATGATAGACAGAGATATCAAACGAATTTTAGAAGAACTGGGGTTGGGAGAACAGTTCAGAATCGATTATCGTCTGCTGCGGGAAGAATGCTGTATGAAGGCGTTTTTACGCGGCGCTTTCTTTAGTTGCGGTTCTGCCACAGACCCGCAAAAAAATTACCACTTGGAATTTGTGACCTTTCGAAAACAGTTGAGCTTGGATTTTGTCACATTTTTAAGTGAATTAGGGATTGAAGCAAAAATCAGTACCCGAAAATCCAATTATGTCATTTATATTAAATCAGGAGAAACCATCGGAAATCTTTTGGTTCTTTTGGGTGCTTCGGGGGCATTGATGGATTTTGAAAATGTTCGTGTGTTAAAGGAAATCAATAATTCCAGCAACCGTGCGAAAAATTGCGATATTGCAAATGTCGATCGAGTTATCAATGCCGCAGAAAAACAAATCAAGGCGGTAGAAAAGGTGATGAAATTTCATCCCGATTTACCAAAGGAATTGGCGGAATTTTGCCGTCTCCGTTTGGAATACACAGAGGCTTCTTTGGAACAGCTTGGAAAGCTGATGAATCCTTCCATTTCCAAATCGGGTGTGAATCACAGAATGAGAAGAATCATGAAGCTTGCCGAGGAGGTAGAATAATTGGACTCTTTTGTACACCTTCATGTTCATACGGAATACAGCTTGCTGGACGGTGCATGCCGAATCAGGGAGCTTATTTCTCGTGCGAAGGAGTTGGGACAGGTTGCGGTTGCCCTTACCGACCATGGAGTGATGTATGGTGCGGTGGAATTTTATAAGGCAGCCAAAGAGGCGGGCATTCATCCTGTCATCGGTTGTGAAGTGTATACCACCTTGGGAAAGTTAAGGGACAGACCCAACGGACGGGAGCATGTGGGACATTTGGTATTACTGGCAGAAAATAATACAGGCTATCGGAATCTGATGAAAATTGTCAGCACAGCACAGCTGGACGGCTTTTATTATAAACCGAGAGTGGATTTTGAACTATTGAAACAGCATCACGAGGGTCTGATTGCCCTTTCTGCCTGTATGTCAGGTGAGATTCCCCATGCTTTGTTACAGGGGAATGATGCTTTGGCAAAAAAATTGGCGGAAACGTACGGGCAAATATTTGGCACCGACCGATTTTTTATTGAGCTTCAAAATCAGGGGATCAAGGAACAGGCATCCTTAAATTCCAAGCTCTATGCCCTTGCCAAGGAGTTCGGGTTTGGTGTTGTTGCAACCAATGACGTGCATTACTGTACCCGTGAGGATGCCAAGGTTCAGGATATATTAATGTGTATTCAAACAGGGAAAACCTTGCAGGACCCTAACCGTATGAAGTTTGAAACAGAAGAGTTTTATCTGAAATCGGGAGAGGAAATGGAACGGGCGATGGGGATGTATCCCGAAAGTCTGACCACCCCTTGGGAAATTGCCAACCGCTGTCAGGTAACCTTGGATTTTGATACTCTTCATTTACCTGAATTTCCTGTAAAAGGGGATGCATTCGAATTTTTAAAACAGCTGTGTTTGGAGGGAATCAAGAAAAAATATGCTTCCGTGACGGAGGAGATTCAAGCCCGTCTTACTTATGAGCTTGACGTGATTCGTTCCATGGGGTATGTAGATTATTTTCTGATTGTTTGGGATTATGTGAAGTATGCCAAAGACCACGGGATTTCGGTAGGTCCCGGAAGAGGTTCTGCGGCAGGAAGCATTGTTTCCTATGCCTTGGATATTTCTACGGTAGATCCCATTCGGTATGATTTGCTTTTTGAACGTTTTTTAAATCCGGAACGGGTGAGTATGCCGGATATTGATATTGATTTTTGTTATGAACGTCGGGAAGAGGTCATTGATTACGTTACAAAAAAATACGGAGAAAACCGTGTTGCTCAAATTGTAACGTTTGGAACCATGGCTGCCCGTGCAGCACTCAGGGATGTAGGGCGTGTGTTGGATTTACCCTATGCGGATGTGGATAAAGCGGCGAAGCTGTTAGGAAAGGATATAAAAATCACCCTGAAAGAGGGAATGGAATTTCCACAGATAAAAAAGCTGATGGAAGAGGAGCCTGAAATCCGCCAACTGTTTGACTATGCCCTTAAGGTTGAGGGAATGGTTCATCATACCTCCACCCACGCGGCAGGAATCTTGATTTCTGCTGAGGATACGGTAAATTTCGTTCCTCTGATTCGTCAGCAGGGGAATGTGACCACCCAGTTTACCATGGAGCATCTGGAAGCTCAGGGGCTTTTGAAGATGGATTTTCTGGGGCTGAGAAATCTGACCATCATCCGTCGTACGGAGCAATTAATTGAACAGCTCCACGGAGTAAAAATCAATATGGAGCAGGTGGATATGGAGGATGAGGAAACCTACCGCCTGATTGCCTCCGGAAAAACGGATGGCTTATTCCAGTTGGAAAGTCCCGGGATGAAGCAGTTTATGAGGGATTTAAAGCCGGATTGTTTGGAGGATATTATTGCAGGAATTTCTCTGTACCGTCCGGGTCCGGCAAAAAGTATTCCCGATTATGTATACCGAAAACAGCATCCTGGAGAAATTGTGTATGCCCATCCCATGCTTGAGGATATTTTGGCACCCACCTATGGTTGTATCGTTTATCAGGAACAGGTTATGCAGATTGTTCAGCGTATGGCGGGCTATTCCTTGGGTAGAGCTGATTTGGTTCGCCGTGCCATGTCCAAGAAAAAAACGGATGTGATGAATCGGGAACAGGAGCATTTTATTGAAGGTGCGGTGAAAAGGGGGGTACCTTCCCAAACGGCAAAACAAATCTTTGAAGAAATTGTAGATTTTGCAAAATATGCGTTTAATAAATCCCATGCAGCAGCGTATGCGGTTCTTTCTTATCGGACGGCTTGGCTCAAGGCTCATTATCCTGCAGAATTTATGTCTGCGGTTTTGACCAATCATTTGGACAATCTTCCAAAGCTGGGATATTATATGCAGGAGTGTGCCTCCATGGGTTTGGTGGTTATGCCTCCTGATATTAATAAAAGTATGGATGTGTTTTCTCCTGACCAAAAGGGAATCATTCACTTTGGCTTAGCGGCGGTGAAAAATGTAGGCAGAAATGCCATTTCTGTGATTTTGGAAGAACGGAAAAAGGGAGAATACAGCGGCTTTTATGAATTTTTAGAACGAAACTGTTGTTCGGAAGTCAATAAGCGAATGGTGGAAAGCTTGATTTTATGCGGTGCTTTTGATTGTTTGGACGGAAACCGTGCTCAATATCTTCAGGTGTACGAGGATTGGATGGAGCGAATCAGCGGTGAAAAACGGAATAATCTGGAAGGACAGTTTTCCTTGTTCGGAGGAGAAGAGGATTCGCATCGTCCTCAGTTTCCGCCAATCGCGGAATTTGATAAAAAGACCTTGCTTTCCCAAGAGCAGGAAATGATTGGATTGTATCTTTCCGGAAATCCTTTGGAGGAATATAAAGGATTGTTGCAGAGCTTTGCTCAAAACGGGACAGGAGAAATTTCCGAAGAATGGCATGAAAAGAAGGTTGTTCTTGCTGGAATGGTAACAGAGGCAAAGGAGAAAAAAACAAAAAACGGTTCTTCTATGGCAACCTTCCGTCTGATGGATTTACAGGGGAGTATTGAGGTGTTGGTCTTTCCTGCTTTGTTTTCCAAAATAGGACGCCTTCTTTCACAGGAGCAATTGGTATTATTAGAAGGAACGGTTAGTGCAGAAGAAAACGGAACGGTGAAGCTCTTAGCACGGAATTTGGAGCCTATTAACAATGAACAGTCCAAACGACCCGATTTTTTAAAGGTTACCTTACAAAGCGGTCAGATGGATACAGTAAAAAAATTGTTGGAACGGTTCAGCGGAGGCACCACCCAGGTGTATCTTTATCTTGAGGATAAAAATCAATGGATTAAAACAAAGGAAAGTAATTGGGTCTTTTGTTCCGATGTTTTGTTGAAGGAATTAAAACGATTGCTGGGAGAGGACAGAATTGAGACAAAGTAGTCGATGCTTTGGGGAAAAAGAGGATTTTTCCCCTTTTGTGTCGAATAGTTAGTTACTAAAGGAGAGATGATTATGAAAGGCAAAAGAATGATTGCAGCAATGCTGGGGTTGGTATTTTTTTGTACTCCTGTTTTTGCATCAGATTCTTTTTATCAAATAGAGCGAAAAACCATTCGGGAGTATTTTGAACAGGCAACTTTTGGATTTACCGATATATCCGGCCATTGGGCAGAGAAACTGATTTGCGAAGCAGTAGATTTGGGATTTATTTCAGGGGTTGCTGAAACCCGTTTTTCTCCTGATATCCCTATGACCCGTGCTATGCTTGTGACCATGCTGTACCGTATGGCAGGAGAGCCTGAGGTGACGTCAAAAAGCAGTTATACCGATGTTCCTGAAGGAAGCTGGTATGAAAAAGCGGTTCTATGGACGGTGGAAAAGTCTATTTCCTACAGTCAGTCAGAAACCTTGTTTGGGGTGGATGGAAGTGCCACCAGAGAGCAGATTGTGACCATGCTGTATCGCTATGCCAGAGTGATGGGATATGATGTGAGCCAGTATGGAAATACAACAGGTTTTGCAGACAGCGGTGAGATTTCAGCATCTTCCAAAGCGGCAATTTCCTGGGCAGTTGCCAACAAGCTGATTAGCGGAAAGGAAAATAACAAATTAGAACCCACAGCCTCCGCAACAAGAGCAGAGGTAGTTGCCATTGTGATGAGATTTTTGCATTTGAATGAAGGAGAAGAACAGTAATATGGACGAATGCGAACGTTGTCTTTACGGTGAATATGATGAAGAATATGACGAAATAGTTTGTTGTATGATACTGGATGAGGATGAAGCAATCCGATTGTCCCGCAAAAAGCATTGTCCCTATTTTCGTGATGGGGATGAATATCTGATTGTCAGAAAACAGAATTGAATAGAAATGTAAAAGAGGGCATTGCCTCAATTTAGTGTTTTTCACTTGTTGAGACATGCCCTTTTTTGATTTTTAACAGGGAATAATGGCACCTTTTGCAATACCATTTTCGATTTCGATTACACCATAAGATGCTTGTCCGTCACGGGGACGGGAAATGCTTCCCGGATTTAAGAAGGTAACTCCGTCTTTTTCTGTCAGTAAAGAACGATGAGTGTGACCGAATAATACAAATGCACAGCTTGATTTTTTTGCTTCGGTGAGCATTTCTGCCCGACTCATGGTATGACCGTGAGTGCAAAGCAGTTTCACTCCATCAACTTCTGTTTCTGTGACAGTGGGAATCGGTGAAAACCAATCATTGTTTCCCTTGACAGATACAAAAGTAATTTCAGGATAAAATCCCTTTAATTCCTCACAGTCGGTTACCGTATCCCCAAGATGAATCACCATGGAAATTTCTCCAAGGCCGGGAAGAACCTTTAAGCATGGATGGATATTTCCGTGGGTATCTGAAAAAATTACAATTCGTTTCATTGTACAACAGATTGGAGAAAAGCAATTTCCTGTTCCAAACGGTTCATGGTTTCTTCTTTTCCTAAGATAACCGCCAGTTCGACGCCGCCTCCCGGTGTTACCATTTTACCCGATACTGCTGCACGGAGAGGGAAGAGAACAACACCGTTTTTCACACCCATTTCTGCAATCAACTGAGAAAGTGCGTCGTTCATGGCATCTTCCGTCCAATCAGAAAGATGCTCCAGAACCTCTTTGGTTTTGATAAGAGCATTCAATGAGATTTCGGGGGTTGTTTTCATTTTCTTGCTGATGTAAAGGGTCTCATCATGCTCGCCCATTCGATCGATAAAATCAACGGTTTCGGGAATGTCCGACAGCTTTTCACACCGTTTTTGCAACAGGTCGGACAACAGCTTTAAATCCACTCCTTCACGGGAAACGGATTCTTTTAAGTAGGGCAGAGCCAATTCAAAAAATTCTTCCGGTGTTTTAGAACGAAGATATTCTCCGTTCATCCAGTTGAGCTTTTTGATATCAAACACAGCAGGAGATTTGCTGATTCCCTTAATACCAAAGGCTTCAATCAACCCATCCATGGAGAAAATTTCTTGTTCTGTTCCCGGGTTCCAGCCAAGGAGGGCCACATAGTTAATGACCGCTTCTTTTAAGTAACCCATGTTCAGGAAATCTTCATAAGAAGCATCTCCGTTACGTTTGCTGTATTTCACACCGCCTTCTTTTACAATAGGTGCAACATGAACGTATGTGGGGATGTCCCATCCAAAGGCCTGATACAACAGATTGTATTTAGGGGTGGAGGTCAGGTATTCACTGCCACGGATGATGTGTGTAATGCCCATGAGATGGTCGTCTACCACGTTAGCAAAATTGTAGGTAGGCAGACCGTCAGATTTTAACAGTACTCCTTCGTCCAACTCGCGGTTTTCAATTTCAATATGACCATAAACCACATCGTCAAAGGAGGTAACTCCATCTTCCGGAATCCGCTGACGAATCACGTAAGGAATTCCTGCTGCTAATCTTTCTTCGATTTCTTCTTTGGACAGATTTTTACAATGTCCGTCGTATTTTG
>JAZQHN010000338.1:0-2049 GCA_045540615.1 Clostridia bacterium | reverse complement strand
ATGAAAACGATCCCTTTGCACCCGATTTGTATTCCATAGATTATCTGTTTGGAATTGCCATGGTTGCCAATCCTCTTCTTTGGATGGAAATGAGTCATTTAGAACAAAGGGATAAAGAATGCTTAAGGAAAGTAATGTCTTGTTATCAGAAATATCGTTCCAAGCTGCAAAAGGCGATTGTTTCACCCATTGGCGAGAAACCCTCCGGAATGAGTGTGACGGGATTTTCAGCAGAACTGAAAAAAGAAGGATTTTTGTTGTTATTCCGCGAAAATACTGAGAAGAATCAATTCTTATACAATCAGAGAAGTAAGATCAATATATTATATGGTGATGTAAAGACAGAAGATACGGAGAAAGGTATTTTAATTACCATTTCTCAAAAACGGGGCTTTGCATTGCTTCATTATGAGAAATAAGGGAGGAATGAGCATGGTAAGAGTAGCAGTGATCGGTGGTGGTGCGGCAGGTCTTGCGGCGGCAATTACGGCAGCAAAGAACGGAGCACAAGTGACCCTAATGGAACGAATGGATCGGGTTGGAAAAAAGATTATGGCAACAGGAAACGGTCGGTGCAATCTTGCCAATACAGAACTTCATTTGTCTCATTACAGAGGGGATAGGGAATTTATTTCTTCTGTATTTCAGCGAGTTGGCTTGGAAGAAATATTAGAATTTTTTCGTCAGATAGGTTTGCTTGTCAGAATAGAACAAGGAAGAATTTATCCACTTTCCAATCATGCCTCGGCAGTCCTTGATGTATTACGATACGAAGCAGAACGACAGGGCGTTAAGGTGTTGACTGAGTTTGAAGTAAAAAGTGTTCGACCCAGATCGGAAGGATTGGTGATTTTAGGAAAACGGGAAACCTTGGTATTTGATAAATTGATTGTGGCAACGGGCGGAAAAGCTTCTCCTGCTCATGGCTCCAATGGAAGCGGTTATGATATTTTTGCATCTTTGGGACATCATACGACTAAGTTGTATCCGGGTTTGGTTGGTTTAAGATGTCCCTCTGAGCAGATGAAAGGATTGCGGGGAGTTCGTACCTTTGCAAAAGCTACCTTGCTGTTGGATGGAGAGGAATATTATAGTGAAACGGGAGAAATTCAGTTTAATGATAGTGGTTTGTCCGGAATTCCTATTTTAAACTGTTCCTCCTTGGTAACTTCTTATAAAGGGAATGCGGAAATTTCCTTGGACTTATTACCTAATGAAAAAAATGTATTGGAATTGCTCCAAACGAGAGACAGAAAGCTGTTATTTACAGGAATGTTCCATAAACAGATTGCCCAAAGTCTGTGTGACAGAACTTGGGTTCCTCTAAATTCTATTCAGACAGTAGATTTACCCTCTCTTGCAAAAGAAATCAAAGGGATGAAATTTACCGTAATGGGAACCTTGCCTTGGGACAATGCCCAAGTAACGGTAGGCGGACTAAAAACAAAGGAATTTCAGACAGGAACTCTGGAATCCTTGTTGTTGCCTAATTTGTATGCGGCAGGGGAAATTTTGAATGTAGACGGTGATTGCGGAGGATATAATCTCATGTGGGCGTGGGCAAGCGGGATAGTAGCAGGTCAGGAGGCGGCAAATGCTTAGAATTTCCGGGATAGGATTGGGAATTACTCAATCGGAAGAAGAATTGAAACAATTTGTTGAACAAAAACTGAATACTCCTCTTTTATCTTTTCGCATTTCCAAACGGTCGGTGGATGCCAGAAAAAAAGAGGAATTAAAATTTGTATACTCGGTGGAGGTTGAAGTAGAACATGAAGAACGGTTTTACTCTCTTCATGGAGTGACGCCGATTAAGAAAAAGACCTATCACCCCACAGTTTCCCAATTGAAGAAACGTCCTGTGGTAGTAGGATTTGGTCCTGCAGGAATGTTTGCAGCATTAACATTGGCACAGGCAGGTGCAAGACCTGTGGTGCTGGAACGGGGAAAATCTGTAGAACAAAGAAAACAAGATATCCAAAATTTATGGAAAAAGGGTATTCTTCAAGCAGAATCTAATGTGCAGTTTGGCGAAGGCGGAGCCGGAAC
>JAZQHN010000337.1:0-2862 GCA_045540615.1 Clostridia bacterium | reverse complement strand
AGACGTGGTAACCGCCAAAGTAGGACACATCCCCAGCATTTGCACAAAAGTGGGATTTTCCTTAATTAATCCATTAAAAAGAGCTGTTCTGCATTTCATTTTGCCCCACCTCCTGCAAGTTTTAATGCGGCATTCACCGCTTCTGTTACTGCTTTACTGGTTACGGTTGCACCGGAAATTGCACTAATTTCCCCTTCCCCATTTGCCTTTCCTTTCACAACCGTAAACGTATCTGCTTTTTTCTCTTCAAATTGAGTTTTAAAAGAGTCTTTGGTGGCGTTCATTCCCAATCCTGCTGTTTCGTTAATGGAAAGGAAGGAAATTCCCGTTACGGTTCCATCCTCTTTCACACCAACCACTAGACTGATGTCACCACCGTAGCCTTCGTGAGAGGTTACACAAACAACAGTTCCCAAAACCCTTTCACCCTGTTTGGCAGTCAGCATTTTTTCCAAGAAACAGGAATCCGTTTCTTCCCCGTCAAAGGGAAGTTCTTCAAAAAAATCCGCCTCAGGAAATACTGTTTTGTAAGCTTGCTGTGCCTGTTTTTCTTCCTGCAATGCAATGGGTTCTTTGGTCAGTTCATAAAAATACCCTAAAATAAGACCTGACAGCAAGGTAATACAAGTCAACACAGCAACAACCTTCAGATTTGCCTTTTTGTCCCCTTTATGAGTAGTTGTTTCCGTTTGTTCTTCCACTTCTTTTTGTTTTTTCTTCTTTTGCTTTACTACCCCAAAGGCTCTGGGAACGGTCACCTTTTCAATCAAGGGTGTAACCATATTTCCAATAATAATGGCAAAGGATACTCCCTCGGGATTGGCACCAAAAATACGGAACAGTGCAGTAAGGAATCCAAGTAAAATCCCGTAAATCAGTTTTCCTTTTGAGGTAATAGGGCTGGTCACATAGTCAGTTGCCATGAAAAATGCTCCCAACAACAATCCACCTGACAATACCTGGGAAAGGAGCCAAGCTCCGTCCCAACTTCCCATAAATCCTGAAAAAATAACAAAGGACAATATGTAAAAAACGGGAATATGCCAGGAAATTATTCCTTTTAACAATAAATACAATCCGCCAAGCAAAATCGTCAGGGCAGATACTTCCCCTATTACCCCTGCTGTGTTTCCAAAAAACAAATCGGACAGCAGCAGATTACTTCCTTCACGCATTTGAGCCAAAGGTGTAGCACAGCTTACTCCATCCAAAGAAAAGCTGTTCATCTGTGCTGCAAAGGAAATCAAAAGAAAACAACGGGCAGCCAAAGCAGGATTCATAAAGTTTTGACCCAAACCGCCAAACAGTTGTTTTACCATTAAAATAGCAAATACACAGCCTAACAGAGGAATCCAAAGAGGAATTTCAGGCGGCATATTCAAAGCAAGCAACAGCCCCGTCAAAGCAGCAGAACCGTCAAAAGCCGTTATCTCCTGCTTCATTCCTTTTTGGAATGCCCATTCGCAAAAAACAGAGCAACCAACACAAGAAAGCATCAAAACAAGAGCATACCAACCAAAGCGATAAATTCCCCAAAGACAAGACGGAAGTAATGCAAGAATCACGTCAATCATAATCGAACGGGTCGTATTTTTATTTCTGATATGAGGCGATGCCGAAATATGATAACTCATTTCTGTTTCCCTCCTTGTCTTTTTAATTGCAAGCAAGTCATTCTTGCAGCAGTAATCACTTGAGTCAAAGGCCGTTTTGCAGGACAGCTGTAGCTACAGCATCCGCAGGAAAAGCATTCCAAACCGTAATGTTTCTCAAAAGCTTCGTAATCACGGCGCAATGCTAAATCTGCTAATTTTTGAGGAAGCAATCCCTCCGGACAATGAGTAACACACTGACCGCATCGGATACAAGGTGACTCATTTACCGCCGCTTCATCCCGTTCATTTGCCAAAAGAGCTGTGGCATTTTTGGTGACAGGCACCAAAAGAGACGGGATTGCGGTTCCCATCATCGGTCCCCCTGAAATTAATTTTTCTACCGATTTTGTCAATCCTCCTGCAGCTTCTAACACACGTTCTAAATTAGTTCCCAAACGCACCTCAAAATTCCCCGGATTGGCAATTGCATCTCCCGTTACCGTCATAATCCGCTTCATCAAAGGCGTATTTTCGCAAACTGCTTCATAAATTGCCACCACGGTATCAATATTATTTACAATACAGCCTGCATCAATGGGCAGCATGGAAGAGTTGATTTTTTTCCCTGTTGCAGAATAAATCAGCATTCGTTCCGCCCCTTGAGGATACTTTGTTTTGGTGATAAGCAAGCTGATCTTTTCGTCTTTCGGCATATGTTTTTTCAGCTCCTGAATCGCCATAGGCTTGTTATCTTCTACACAGATAACCCCTTTTGCATTAGGAAACAATTGAAGTAAAATTTTTAATCCAATAATGATTTTTTCAGGAGTTTCCCGCATAATCCGATCGTCCGAGGTCAGATAAGGCTCACATTCCGAACCATTTACCAAGATATATTCTACTTTTTCAGGTTCTTTTACCGAAAGCTTTACATGAGTAGGAAAACATGCTCCGCCCATGCCTACAATTCCTGCATCCTGAATCCGCTTTAATAGTTCTTCATTCGACAAAGCAGTAAAATCACTATATTGACCGATTCCGTCAACAGGAGTATCCAATCCGTCATTTTCCACAACAATCGTGGGCACTTTAATACCGGATGGATGTAAATATAAACCCATGTCCTTTATGACACCGGATACAGAAGAATGTAAAGGAACACTTAAAGGCGCAGAGCTATCTGCTAATTTTTGTCCTAATTTCACTCGGTCGCCAATTTTAACCAGTGGTTCAAGCGGCGCACCAATATGCTGTTGTAATGGAAAAT
>JAZQHN010000336.1:0-18113 GCA_045540615.1 Clostridia bacterium | reverse complement strand
AGGAATGGGTGCTATCACTCCCATCGGAAATGATGTTCCCTCTTTTTGGGACGCTATGATGAAGGGGACAAACGGAATCGCACCTATCACTCGTTTTGATACAACGGATTATAAAGCCACTCTGGCAGCAGAGGTTAAGGATTTTGATCCCCTGCCCTATCTTGCTAAGAGTGATGTAAGAAAAACCGACCTATTTGTACAGTACGGTATTGCAGCCGCTGCACAGGCAGTAGAGGACAGCGGTATTATTGATCACATTAACCCTAAGCGCTTTGGCGTTTACTTTGGCTCCGGCGTCGGAGGGTTTGGCACCATGGCAGAAGAGCAGAGCAATTTAATGGAGAAAGGTCCCAGACGGATTTCCCCTCAATTTGTTCCTAAAATGATTGCCAACATTGCAGCTGGTAATATTGCCATTCGCAACAATGCGCAAGGCCCTTGTCTGTCCATTTCCACCGCTTGTGCAACAGGTACTACCTGTATCGGAGAAGCATTCCGTGCCGTTCGTGACGGATATGCAGATGCCATCATTGCAGGAGGAAGTGAAGCAAGCATCATTCCTTTGGCAGTAGCAGGCTTTATTAACTGTATGGCACTGACCACCACCGATGATGTAAACGCAGCATCCATTCCCTTTGATAAGAGAAGAAGCGGATTTGTAATGGGCGAAGGTGCAGGTGCCCTGATTGTAGAAGATTATGAGCATGCAAAGAACAGAGGCGCTAAAATTTACTGCGAACTGGCAGGTTATGGAAGCACTTGTGATGCTTATCACGTTACTGCTCCCTCTCCTGATGCAGAAGGCGGTGCAGAAGCCATCCGTCAGGCAGTAATGCAAGCAGGAGGAACTGAAGGGCACAGCATCTATATCAATGCTCACGGCACCTCCACTCCCTTAAACGATAAAACCGAAACCTTAGCAATAAAAAAAGCTTTGGGTGATGCGGTAGCAAAGACTGTAAAAATCAGTTCTACCAAATCCATGACAGGGCACATGTTGGGTGCAGCAGGAGCGGTAGAAGCCATTGCTTCTATATTGGCACTTCAAAAAGGAATTGTTCCTCCTACCATCAACTTCAAGGAAGCAGATGAGGAATGCGATTTGGATTACACACCCAATGTTCCTTGCGAAAAAGAATTGACCTTGGCTCTGTCTACCTCCTTAGGATTTGGGGGACACAATGCCTGTGTTGCATTCAAAAAGGAGAGCTAATCCATGAATCAACAAGAATTGATGAAAATTCTGCCTCATCGGGATAATATGCTCCTGATTGATGAAGCAGATTTTATTGAGGGCAAAGCCCGCGGAAAAAAATATATTACGGGAGATGAATTCTTTTTGAAGGGTCATTTCCCGGATAAACCTGTGGTACCCGGTGTGATTTTGTGTGAAATTTTAGCACAGTCTGTCTGCGTTTGTCTGGCAGATAAGATGGAAAAAGATATGGTTCCTATGTTTACAGGACTGAATAATGTTAAATTCCGTCAGCCCGTATTACCCGGTGACACAGTAGAAACCGAATGCGAAATCACCAGAATCAAACATCCCTTTTATTTTGCCAAAGGAAAAGCAACCGTAAACGGTAAGCTTTGCGTCAGTGCAGAATTTTCCTTTGCATTGGCAAAAGAAACGGAGGAAGCATGAAATTAACAGAAATTTTTAAGAAAAAAACGAATCCTATCATTTCCTGTAAAAAATGCGGGGCGGAGCATGCAGAATCAGATTTAATGAAGCTGTTCATGATTTGTCCTGATTGCGGGCAATATCTTCGAATGAATCCCCGTCAGAGAATTTGTATGATTACAGATAATAATACCTTTAAAGAACGGGACGGAAAACTCAAAAGTCACGATTTGCTCTCTTTCCCCGGTTATCAGGAAAAATTAGACAAAGCAAGTAAAGACAGTGGTGAAACAGAAGCTGTCGTTTGCGGAACAGCAAAAATCGGTGGGCAAAAATGTGCTCTGTTCATTATGAATTCTGCCTTTATGATGGGTAGTATGGGAACGGTAACGGGAGAAAAAATTACCCGTCTATTCGAACTGGCAACCAAAGAAAAACTTCCTGTTGTTGGATTTACCACATCTGGCGGTGCCAGAATGCAGGAGGGTATCCTTTCTTTGATGCAAATGGCAAAAACCAGCGGAGCAGTGAAACGACATAGTGATGCAGGTCTGCTTTACATTACCGTTCTTACCGATCCCACTACCGGAGGCGTGACCGCAAGCTTTGCTATGGAGGGTGATATTATTTTGGCTGAACCAAAAGCATTAATCGG
Organism: Clostridia bacterium; assembly: GCA_045540615.1. Classification (GTDB taxonomy): domain Bacteria; phylum Bacillota; class Clostridia; order HGM11514; family HGM11514; genus SIG438. The sequence continues at coordinate 15,834 of JAZQHN010000336.1, read as the reverse complement.
CTTTGCAGGAGCACGAGTCATTGAGCAAACCATCGGACAAAAGCTTCCAAAAGGCTTTCAAAGAGCAGAATTTGTATTAGAACACGGGTTTATTGACAGTATCGAGCCAAGAGAATCCTTAAAAGAAACCCTGACTCAAATTTTGTCCATGCATGAGGTGAAGAAATGAAAGCATATACAAGAGTCCAAAATGCAAGAAAAAGCCAAAGACCATCAGGTGCCTTTCTCATTAGCAGAATGATAGATCAATTTATCGAGCTTCATGGAGACAGAAGATTCGGTGATGACGGTGCCATCTTAAGCGGAATCGGATTATTGGAAGGAATTCCTGTTACCGTTATCTCAATGGAACGCGGAAGCGATTTGGCTGACAGAATGAAGCGTAATTTTGGCTGCCCTTCCCCTGAAGGTTATAGAAAAGCACTGCGGCTTATGAAACAGGCAGAAAAATTTCATCGTCCTGTGATTTGCCTGATTGGAAGCTCGGGTGCATACCCCGGTATCAGTGCAGAAGAACGGGGGCAAGGTCAAGCCATTGCAGAAAATCTGATGGAAATGATGACATTAAAAACCCCTGTCATCTCCGTAGTCGTAGGAGAAGGCGGTAGCGGCGGTGCATTGGCATTGGGTGTTGCAGATACGGTAATTATGTTAGAAAATGCGGTTTACTCCGTCATCTCACCCGAAGCCTGTGCAAGTATTCTATGGAAGGATGCGGCAAAAGCAGAAGAAGCTGCAGATGCACTTAAGCTTACTGCACATGACCTGAAAAATTTTGGAGTCATTGAAACAGTGATTCCCGAACCGGAAGGAATTACAAACGAACAGCTTTGCTCTGCTTTAAAGAAAGAGTTAGTCAACGAAATTAAAAAGAAACAAAAACTGTCTATAGAAAAGTTAACAGAGCTTCGATATCAAAGGTTCCGTAAATTCGGAAGCTAATGAAAAAAGAGAAAGGAAAGCCTTTTAGGACATTTCTTTTCTCTTTCTTTTTCTTAATCTATACAGCTCTTGCTCACACCGAGGTTATCAGCATTGCAATCAGGTGAAGCAAAGCAAGGTGCAAAGGGTAATAAAAATAAAACAAATATTTCAGATTCCATTTCCCCCGTTTGCCGTTATAAAGTGCCAGTAATATCAGAGCAAATAAGCTGTACCATTGGATTCCGCCAAACACAAGAGAAAGTACAGTTACTCCAATGGCAGACATTCCTAACTTTCCTCTCCTTGTCCTAGCAAAATAAATCAAAAGAGGCAAGAGCACGCCCCAAAAGTCGTAATCAATCCGAAATCCACTTTCTGAAAATCTTCTTGGTATCAACTCCGTTACAGCAAACACCATCATCAGCACAATAAAAAAGAACAGAAAATACAACCCATTTCTTTTTTTCAAAGCCATATCCAAAAGATAAATCAGCATAATTGACAAAGAAAAGGTCACTAAAATACATTGATACAAAGAGTGTACTGCCAAATAGGAAACCATTTGGCATATCAGCACCAAACCCGTCATAAGTCCCAAATATCTTTTTCTGTTTTTGGTATAATAACAACCCTCTGCAATCATATAGGCAAAAACGGGCATTGCCAACCGTCCGATGATACGAAATATAATTTCGCCCGGAAATAAAATCATTCCCACATGATCCACCGTCATCAGAACCAGAGCAATTATTTTCAGTTGATTTCCTGTTAATAAGCCTTTCATTTTTTCACCCTTCTCTTACGTATTCCAACAATCCTTCAATGGCATTTTTATCTGAAAAATCACCGTCCGCATCACAAAGAGTTACCAAAAGCTGTTCCATCTCTGTAGGGTTTTCTTTAGAGGACATAATTTTTTTCAATGTTTTCAAGGCAGTTCTATGTACGGGAGACAATTCCTTCAAAATCATTTTTCCCAAAAAATGAAATACCTTTATCCGGTCTCTGATTTCCGGCTTAAAATTCTTTTCTGCTACCAAAATATCATAATATTCAGAATAGTTCAAAGGGGTAATACCCGTAGTATAAACCACTAATTTTTTCCCTTTTAATTGGTCTATATTTTTCGTCAAAAGGGTAACTCCGTTAATCACCTCGGCATACAGACCGCCACCGTAAACAATGGTATCATACTCTGCCAAATCTCCGATTTTCACCGTTTTTGCATCTACAACAGGGCAATCAAGAGCTTCTCCAATCCATTCTGCATAAGCTTTGGTAGAACCGTATTTTGTTTTATAAATCACAATTGGTTTCATGTTTACCTCCTATTTTTTCAACTGAATTAAAATTCCTGATACAATAATAAGTAATCCTATCACTGAAGAAATGGTCAAAGGTTCCTTCAATATCACCCAAGTCCAAACCAAAGACAAAAAAGGGGTGATATACGCTAAATTTGAAATTTTTGCCGTGTCCCCTTTCGCCAGTGCCAAAGCCCAGGTGGTAAAAGCAGTTGCTGTTGTGAAAATACCAATCCAAATCATCCCTATCGTTTGCCCGACAGAAAGCACAAACCAATCCCTAGTAATTAGGATATATAAAAAAGATATGATTGCGGATACAAAATAATACAACATCATACTTAAATATTTATCATAAGATTTTTGTTTGTTTAAAACAGAAAATAATCCATAGGATAGTGCCGCTACAATACAGTAAAACGCCCCCGTTATACTGTTTTTTTCCATTTGAAAGAGATTTCCGTTTGCTGTAACCACCACTACCCCTAAAAAAGAAAGCAGGATAGCAATTGATTTTCGAAAAGTCATTTTTTCTTTTAACAGAATACAAGCAAAAACAACCGTCATAATGGGCCATAAATAATTGATGATAAACGCCTGAGATGCATTCATTCGATCTATGCCCAAGTATAAAAACAAATGGTATAAAAAAATTCCAATGGTTCCGATTATACTGATTTGAATATAATCCCTCAGCTTGTAAGTTTTTAATTCCTTCAATGTTCCTTTTGCAAAAGTTACAAAAAACAAAAAGACAAATGCAAACAAGGAGCTTGCAAGCATAATCTGCATACTGTTAAGACTTCCAAGCAACAGTTTTGTCACCGTAGCTGTAGTTGACCATAAAAAGATAGAAATTCCGGCATACATATATTCTTGTTTCATAATTTTCGTCCTCTTTTCTTGTACCGATTCCATTTCAATACCGTATTCTATTTCATAGTTTCGTTATACCATCAAATTTATTTTATACATTCCATCACTTGTTCGGAAATTTGCTTCATTCCCAACTCGGTGGGATGTCCATTTTCCTTATCTATCTCTTTCAGGCATAAATATTTAATTTCGTTTTTTTCACAAGCTTCTATAAAGCCATTGGTAATTTCTTGTTTCAAATCAGTATTTATAATAACAATGAGCTCTTCAACCACTTTTTTGGCTTTATCAATTAAATAGCAAAATGCAGGCAGCACACATTTCAACTCATCATCAGTCCAATCAGAATACTTCAATTCTCCGATTGGTGCATTTATCCAAGAATCGTTTGTTCCACCAAACAGAAACATAGTATCAATTTTATTTTCGCAAAAAACATGTTCCGCAATATAATGATCCATTCTGCTGACAAAGGATGATTCAACAGACAAAGCTTCTCTTACCGTATTACAAATCGTTGAACCGGAAAAACTGTCATTCAATATGATATTGAGATTGCTTTCTTTTTCCAGTATCTTCCACCATGTTTTTTCCACTCCCTTTACAATAGGAGCTTCATTCCTATCATCACTATAATAAAAGTGATACCCTTCCGGAATATATCCCTCATAAGTGGAATAACTGTCACCCATTATAAATATGTTATTTTTATCTTTCATTTTTTACACCTTCCTTAAGTTGAATGATTGATTCCTGACACAATAGCACACAGCACTCTACATGCGCTGTTCTTGGAAACATATCAAAAGGATACACGTTTTTCCCCACATATCCGGACTCGGAAAACAATTTCATATCCCGTGCAAGGGTGGCAGGATTACAGGAAACATAAACAATCCGTTTGGGCGAAATTTTCAAAATCGAATCTATTAATTCAGCTGAACATCCCGTTCTGGGAGGATCCACTATCACAAGATCAATAGATTCCTTTTCAAACCGTTTCACTGCAGCGGATGCATCACCGCAAATAAATTCCGCATTCTCTATTCCGTTATTTTCAGCATTTTTTATTGCATTATCAATTGCCTGAGGAACGATTTCCACTCCATAAGCCTTCTTTGCCTGTTTTGCAAACAGCAAGGTCATAGTACCGATTCCGCAATACAAGTCTAATACCGTATCCGTCTTTGAAACTGCAGAAAGCTCTACTGCTTTTTGATATAATTGCTCTGTCTGGGCATGATTTATCTGAAAGAAAGAATGAGGAGAAATTAAAAATTCCAAACCGCATAAATGGTCAAAAATAAATCCGTCACCATACAGAGGAATCATCTCTTGACCAAGAACCACATTGGTTTTGTCACAATTCACATTCTGTACCACCGTAATTTTTTCGCCTAAAGCATCTCTCATTTTTTTACAAAGAAGCTGAGGATTTGGTATTTTTCTCCCATTTGTTACCACACATACCATGGTTTTTTCGGTACCATACCGAAGATATAAATGCCGAATCAGACCTTTATGAGAAAACTCATCATAAGCTGAGGTTCCCGTTTCTTTCATGTAAGAAATCAAGGCTTTTGAAGCAGCATCCGTTTGTTCATCCTGGATCAGGCATTTTTCGCAAGACACCAACCGATGAGAACGGGATGCATAAAATCCTGTAACAGGACTTCCCTGTTCTGTTCCTACAGGGAGCTGTGCCTTATTCCGATAATAAAGTTGCTTGGGTGAAGGAGTTACATCTTCTACTGCTACCTCCAATCCACCAATCCGATTGATTGCATCAGTTACCAACTGCTTTTTAAAGCGAAGTTCCTCTTGATAAGACATATGCCGTAATTTACATCCGCCACATTGGGGATAGGAATCGCAATCCGACGCTTTTCTTTCAGGAGAAGCTTCCAAAAGCTCTGTTATTTTTCCGTAAGCATAGGTTTTTTTCACTTTTAACAGTTGCACCCGAGCTGTTTCACCCTTTAACATTCCGGATACAAACACAACAAAACCGTCCGCACGGCAAACACCCTCTCCTTCACTGGTATAGCCATGGGCGGTTAATGTTAAAATCTCATTTTTTTGTGGCATAGGTTATCTCACAGCCTTTCGTAACCGTTCCAAAATTGCTTCCATATAGTCAGGGATAGGACAAGAAAAACTCATTGTTTTCCCCGAAACAGGATGAACAAATCCAATCTCTACCGCATGAAGTGCCTGAGTATGAAGTCCGAAAGGATTTTTTCCTCCGCTGTACACCTCATCGCCTATGACAGGATGACCAATATGCTGCATATGCACTCTGATTTGATGCGTTCTCCCCGTTTCCAGACGGCACTCTACAAACGTATATTCTCCAAACCGCTCCAGCACCTTATAATGAGTAACTGCCGAACGGGAATTTTTCTCTGTGACACACATTTTCTTCCGTTGGGTAGAATGTCTGCCAATTGGTGCATTAATCACACCTTCATCCTCCCGAAGATTTCCACGAACCAAGCAGACATATACCCGTCTGCAGGTTTTTTCCTTAATTTGCTCCGCAAGACTCAAATGGGCTTCATTGGTTTTTGCAACCACAATCAGACCGCTGGTGTCTTTATCCAATCGATGGACAATTCCGGGACGAATCACCCCGTTAATTCCTGACAGTTTTCCTTTGGCATGAAAGAGCACTGCATTGACCAAAGTACCCGATTCATTTCCATTTGCCGGATGAACTACCATTCCTTTTGGTTTATTAATCACCATCATTTCTTCATCTTCAAACACAACATCCAAAGGAATATCCTCCGGTTCCACCTCTAATTCCTGAGGTGGCGGAAGAGTGATGACAATTTCATCACCGGGACAAATTTTCACACAGGTTCTCACCTTTTTTCCATTGCAAACAATCTTGCCCTCTTCAATCAACCGTTGCACATAGGAACGGGTCAATTCCTCACAAACAAGACTAATATATTTATCAATTCGTTCCAATTCTGTTCCTTCCGGAACAAGAATGAATTTTTCCGTCATTTCGTTTCTCCTCGCAACACACAACATCCAAGCACAACCATTCCCAACACGACACAACAATCTGCCACATTAAACACCGGAAAGGTAATAAACCGAACTTCCAAAAAGTCAATCACATAAGACAAACGGATTCGATCTATCATATTGCCTAAAGCACCTGCCGCAACAACAGCACCGCTGGAAAGTAAAACGGGATTGGTAATCTTGTTCCGAATCAAATAAAAAATTGCCGCCATTAATACTACAGCAGTCAATACAAGCAATAACCACTTCTGCCCTTGTAACATACCAAATGCTGCACCGGTGTTCCGCACATATGTAAGGGAAAATACTCCGTCAATCACATCAATACATCCGATTGGTTGTAATTTTGTCTGTGCCCAGTATTTGGTCAGCTGATCCGCAAAAACCAGTCCTACTGTCAACAACAAATACGGGAACAACAATCCAAAAGATAACCCTCTTTTTTTCTCTACTGTTTCCATACTGCCTCCCATTGCTTCTTTTCGTAACAAGAGTGGGCGAACCTACCGTTCGCCCACAGCTGATTTCATTTATTTTTCAAGGATGTCACGGCAACGCTGACACAGACAATCCTCACCAACCGTAGTGGAGAACATCCAACAACGTTCACATTTTTGTCCCTCTGCAACAGAAACCTCAATCCAAAGATTTTCTGTTGTTTCTGCTTTACCGTTAGTTCCTGCTCCCTGCTTCAATTCCAAACCGGATACAATCAGAAGGGATGCCAGTTGGTCTTCGTATTCCTTCAATAAATCATAGGTTTCCTCAGTTGCATTCAAGGTTACCTTTGCCCCTAAGGAATGACCAATCACCTTAGCAGCTCTTGCTTCTTCCAAAACCTTAGATACGTCAGAACGGATTGCCAACAACTGTTCAAACCGAGTCATCAAAGCATCATCCTTGTATTCAGGATTTACCGCAGGCATCCGATTAAACAGAATGCTTTCTGTTTCCACTCCTGAACAATGGGGCATAAAGCTCCAGATTTCTTCTGAAGTAAATGCCAAAATAGGAGCAAGCAAGCGAACCAGAGAATCTAAAATCAAATACATTGCAGACTGAGTACTCCGTCTGACGGTAGAATCTGCTTTCTCGGTATATAATCTATCCTTCAATACATCCAGATAGAAATTACTCATATCAACAACACAGAAATTATGAACACTGTGGTAAATGATATGATAATCAAAGTTTTCATACGCTTGCAATACCCGTTCAGTCAAACGGTTCAAGGTAATCAATGCCCAACGGTCAATTTCAGTCATATCTGCAAAGCTGACCAAGTCCTTATCGGGATTGAAATCACTCAGGTTACCCAGCATGAATTTTGCTGTATTTCTGATTTTACGATACACTTCAGACATCTGCTTTAAGATTTCTTTTGATACACGGATATCCGAACGGTAATCAGAAGATGCAACCCACAAACGAAGAATATCTGCACCGTATTCCTTTAAAAGCTCCATGGGATCAAGACCGTTGCCCAAAGATTTGGACATTTTCTTTCCTTCCCCGTCAACAACCATACCATGTGTCAATACTGTTTTGTAGGGAGCCTTTCCTGTTACTGCAACAGAGGTAAGCAGAGAGGACTGGAACCAACCGCGGTACTGGTCATTTCCTTCCAAATAAATGTCTGCGGGCCACTGTAAATCAGGACGTTGCTCCAATACAGACATATGGGAAGAACCGGAGTCGAACCATACATCCATAATATCTGTTTCTTTCTCGAATTCCCCACATCCGCAATGAGGGCACTTGGTTCCTACAGGCAAAATTTCTGAGGCTTCCATTGCATACCAAGAACCGGAACCTTTTTCTGCAAATAAATCACGAACTGCTGCAATAGTTTCATCGGTAATCAATTCCTTACCGCAATCCTTACAATAGAAGATAGGCAAAGGAACGCCCCATAAACGTTGTCTGGAAATACACCAGTCAGAACGGTCTTTTACCATATTGGTAATTCTTTCCTGACCCCAGGAAGGAACCCATTTTACACTTTCAATTGCTTTAACAGCATCCTCTTTAATCGCATCAACAGATGCAAACCACTGCTCAGTTGCACGGAAAATAATCGGATCCTTGCATCTCCAGCAATGAGGATATTGGTGGTCAATGTGTTCTGTTGCCAGCAGCAAATTGCTTTCCTTCAGGCTTTCTGCAATCACCTTATTGGCTTTTGCATAATAAAGGCCTGCAAAAGGTCCTGCCTCCTCATTGAGCACACCCTTACCATCAACAGGAACAATGGTAGGCAATTTATAAGCCTGGCATACATTAAAGTCATCGGCACCAAGACCGGGAGCAGTATGAACGCAACCGGTACCGGCATCCAATGTAACATGTTCTCCTGTAATTACCAGAGATTCCCGATCCAAGAAAGGATGAGCGCATTTCATCAGTTCCAGTTCTTCCCCGCTGAAGGTAGCAACCTCTTCATAGTCGCTTAATCCAATTTTGGCTACAACAGCCTCTACCAAATCCTTTGCCATAATATAATATTCACCGCCAACCTTCAGCAGGGAATATTCAAAACGAGGATTCAAAGAAATGGATACGTTACCTGGCAAGGTCCAAGTTGTTGTGGTCCAAATCACAAAATACACATTGTCAAGACCGCCTGTAACAGGAGTCAATTTACCCAAATCATCCTTTACAGGGAATTTGACATAAATAGAATCCGTTCCGTCTTCCTTGTACTCTATTTCTGCTTCTGCTAATGCGGTTTCACAGGTAGGACACCAATAAACAGGCTTTAATCCTTTATACAACAAGCCTTTTTTTGCCATAGCACCAAACACTTCAATTTCCTTGGCTTCAAATTCGGGTTGCAAAGTAATATATTCATTGTCCCAATCACCCAAAACACCCAAACGACGGAATTGGCCCTTCTGATTGTCTACATATTTCATAGCGAAATCATGACAAATCTGACGGAATTTAACAGGTCCTGCTTCCGCACGGTTCACACCTAATTTTTTGATTGCCTGAGTTTCAATAGGCAATCCGTGAGTATCCCAGCCATGAATCACGGGAGTACGGAATCCTGCCATGTTCTTATATTTAATGACAAAATCCTTTAAAATTTTATTCAGGGTATGACCCATATGAATATCACCGTTGGCAAAAGGAGGTCCGTCATGCAAAATATACATGGGACAATCTGCCTTTTTCTCCAACAATTTTTGGTACAACTCATTTTCTTCCCAATTCTTCAGCATTTCAGGCTCACGCTTAGGAAGATTCGCCCGCATGGGGAACTCGCTGTTTGGTAAGTTCAGCGTACTGCTATAATCTACCTTCTCCATTGTTTTTCACCTCATTTGTCTATTTTCACTATCTCCTTAAAGGAAACGTTTTGCTTTAATATATCTTCTGCCTTTACGGCTTAAACCACCAATTTCTGTCAATTCAGAACGCCCCATTCCCCGAAGGGAAATCACATCCTTGTCCCTTAGCTCTGCACTGGCTGATGTCAATTCCTCCCAATTGACTGAAACCCGCCCCGAAGCAATTGCTTCTTGGGCTTTTCCTCTTGGAAGGGAATAAATTGCAGCAATTATACAATCCGCTCGTAAGGATGCCACCGTATCGGTAATTTCACGGAATTTCTTTTGTGGTACTGTAATCATATCTACAGAAATCTCTTCCGTTTTTACAGAATATCTTCCAACCGTTCTGATTTCCTGAATGAGAAAATCTGTCAATGCTTCTTCGCAAAACAACACAGCTGATTGCTCATCAATTAAAATATCTCCCGTTTTTGCTCGGTCGATTCCCAGATTCATTAATGCACCCAGTACATCACGATGGCTGATCTCCCAAGGAACAGGAGACCGTAGCTTTACAGCACTTACGGGGAACCAGCTTCCTTCTGCTTCCTTTTCTCCAAAGGAAACCATACATCGCTCAGCATCAGGGTATCCTCCCCAAAGAACAGGTTCACAGTCGCCAAACCATTGAGGAATTTTCAAGCATTTTCCCCGATCAAGAAAAAAACCGGATGGGCGCCATCCGCCTCTTGCACTTTTTGCCAAATCAAACAAACGGGAAACAAGAATTTTATCCTCATCCGATGGGATTTGCTGCAATAATTTTTTCTTATCGATCATAATACTTATAAGGACCAGCCACCGCGCTTCAATTCATCCTTGAAATCACCAAGAATACTTACATTATAAGGAGTTGCTAAAAAGATTCCATTGGAAATCTTTTGAATATTTCCTCCCAAGGCATAAACAGAACCGCCTAAAAAATCAACAATTCTTCTGGCAACATCCTTTGGAAGGGTTTCCAGATTGATAACAACCGGATTTTTTCCTTTCAAAGAATCTGCCACATCCTTTGCCTCTTCAAAAGACATAGGAGACATCACAACCACTTTCAACTGTGCAGTGGTGTGAATATTTACAACCTTACTTCTTTTGTTTAGAGGATTTACCGTCTGAGTTCTGGTATCCTCACGGCGGATTTCCACCTCTTCTTCAAATTCCATTAAATCCTCATCCTCAGCTGTCTCAATTCCAACAAAATCCAAAAGTTGCTTTACAAATTTGGGCATCATTCTTTCTTCCTCCTGATTCTTTATATTTACTGCACAGGGGCAGCATAATTTCTTTTTCCAAAAATAGAAGTTCCCACTCTTACAATGGTGGCTCCCTCTTCAATTGCGGCTGCATAATCTCCGCTCATTCCCATGGACAACTCGTCCATCCTCACATTTTCATACTTTCTCTCTGAAATTGCAAAGGAAAGCTCTCTTAATTTTGCAAAATAAGGTTTGTTTTCCTCCGGATACAATACCGGCGGAGGCACAGTCATCAAGCCACAAAGATGGACATGCTCTTTTCCTGCCGCATATTCCGCAAAAGAAAATACATCCTTTGGTTCTATTCCAAACTTACTTTCCTCGCCTGAAACATTTACTTGCAATAAAACATCAATATTTCGATTCAAATCTCCACATTCTTTTTCCAAAGCATCCAAAAGTCGGATGCTGTCTACTGAATGAATCAGTTTTACGCAAGGGACAACCTGTTTTACCTTATTGGTTTGTAAATGACCAATAAAATGCCAATCAAGAGGCCGGGTAATTTCTTGCTGTTTTCGACATAGCTCTTGTACCCGATTTTCTCCTACTGCAGTAATTCCGCAATTCAGAGCTTCTAAAATCACAGGAGTTTCCACTGTTTTGGTTACCGCAACAAGGGTAATCTCCGACTCACTTCTGCCACTTTTTTTGGCACTGAGAGAAATTGTTTCTCTGACTTGTTGGATCCGTTCTCGGATTTCATTTTGTTCTGTCATCGCAGCAGTTCTCCTTCTTTGATGTTTCCGGTTTTTTCATTAATTATTTCGTCATACAGTTTAACTTGATTGGAAGGCGATTGCTCAGAACTGATAATAACAGTTTCATCCGTACCGTACAAAATTTCAACGGGACAAAATACCGCCACTCCTCCCTTAATGACATACACACCGGAGACATCTTCCTTCACCCGAACAGCAGAACGGGAAAAACAACTTCCCTCATATCGTTTTTTGATCAGCTCAACTTTTAATTTACGATTGTTCAAGGCTGTTTTTATATCTGTCATACAGCTAACAGAAACAGTAACACGTCCGTTTTGTTCCGGAGAAACTACTGCAATCTCTGCAGGAACCCGTTCATTTGGGTCACCGCTAAACCGCAAGAAAACCTCATCTCCCACCTTCAGAGTATCTAACTGCTGTAAGGTCAGATTAAATACAAAATACCATTTAAAATTATTGACTATTTTTGCCACAGGCTGACCCGAAAATTCTGTTTCCGGATGAGAAATTTCTGTATCCAAAAGAGTATCCACATCCTTCGGAGTCAGACTTCTGAGGTTAGAGGTTCCGATTCTGGCTTCAAATCCGTCCGTCAGATAAGAAAACACTCCCGCCTGCTGGGCTCTCAGTTCTTCACTTCTCAAACCGGTTTCCAATTGGCGTTTTTCAGAATACAGTTCATACAATTCTCCTGACTCTTCTTCCGCTTTTCCTTCCAGTTTCAGACGTTTGGTGTGTAATCTCTTAATTTCGCTGTGAATCTCAGTAATCTTCTTTCCGTCCCGCTCTATAGAAGCAGTAACTACATCGTTCAACAAAGCAGAAATACTGGTATTGATTTTATCCGGATCATTCATTCCGTCCTGAAAAAGCTCCTCTTTTTCTTCCAAACGGTTGATTTCCTGATTAATTTGCTTTAACCGAACCGTTGTTTCAGAAGAAATTTCACCAAAATAAACCGTTCCCAATCGTTCTCCGGTGCTAATACGAACACCATCACTGTGAGGACTTTCAAATACACCTCCGTCAGCAGAGGTATAAACCCATTCTTCCCGAACTACAATGCCTTCTACCTGTACTGAATTTTCCAATACACCGTGACGAACCAATTCGGTACTAACAGGATTGCTGACTGCGGCAATAATAGAAAATGCTGCAATATAAACCACCGCTAAAATAATGACTGCAATAGTAACAGTTTTTTTCATTCTTGCTTGTCCGCTTCCTCTCCCGCCATCATGCTGATGGGTTTTGCGGGAATTATGGTAGAAATAGCATGTTTATAAACAAGCTGTTGTTTCCCTTCCACATCAAGAATGACGATATAATTATCAAATCCTTTGACCAAACCTTTGAATTGAAATCCGTTTGTCAGATATATGGTAACATACACATGTTCTTTTCTACACTGATTCAAAAAAACATCCTGCAAATTCAATGTTGATTTTGTCATAACAACTCCTCCTGTCTTTTTGTCAATTCCTTAAATTCCTGCAATGCTTCAATCTTGTCTGCTGCTTCTTTTGTTGACAAATCAGTAACATCCACCCAAAGAATATTGGAATCTGCTCTAAAAAATGTCATCTGTCGTTTGGCATACCGTCTGCTTGCCTGACGAATTTCTTCTGCCGCCTCTTCTAAGCTCATTCTTCCTTGAAAATACAATTCCAACTCTTTATAACCAATGCTTTGAAATGAAGTACCGTTCATACGATTTAGCAGACAAGAAACCTCTTGTTCCAAACCTTGCTCCAGCATCTTGTCCACCCGTCGGTTAATTCGTTCGTACAATTTTTCTCTCTCGTACCAAAGCCCAATTTTTAAAGTGTTATAAGGAGAAGGTTTAGATGCTGCCCTTCTTTGGTGCTCTGTCATGGTAATTCCCGTAACATGATATACTTCCATGGCACGAATCAATCGTTTTGCATCGTTGGGATGAATTCTCTCAGCAGATTCAGGGTCAATATATTTTAATTCGCTGTAGATCCCTTCTGTTCCTTCTTTTTCTGCTCTTTTTTGTAATTTTTCACGATATACTTCATCAGAATGTCCTTCGGAAAAGTCCAAATTTTCTGTTACCGCTCTTAAATACAAGCCCGTACCACCTGCTAAAATCGGCAAATTTCCCCTTTTTCCAATTTCTTCAATGGAAGTTCTTGCCAAAGCCGCATAATCTGCTACCGAAAAATTTTCATCCGGCTCTACCACATCCAGAAGATGATGAGAAATTCCTCGCATTTCTTCTTTGGTAGGCTTTGCGGTTCCAATATCCATACCTCGGTAAATCTGCATGGAATCTGCAGAAACCACCTCTCCTTTATATCTGATAGCCAGTTCTACTGCCACTCCCGTTTTACCGGAAGCTGTAGGACCTGCTATCATAAGTAACGGTTGTTTCATTAGCTACACAATCCTTTTAAACTGCTTTTCTATCATTGTTTTTGTCATAGTCACCACAATAGGTCTTCCGTGAGGACAAGTAGAAGGAAGATTCATCACGTCCTTTACCATCTGCTCCATCTCTCTCGGATGAAGATTGTGATTGGCTTTTAACGCTTTATGGCAGGCAATGGAATAAAGCAATTCACTTTCCTCTGCCCCTCTGTCACCGGAATGTTTCATTGCACGGAAGGTCTCCCAGAATAATTGCTCCGCATCCTGACCGTCACACTGAAAAGGAACACCTGTCAAGCGGTAAGCCGAATCACCAAATTCCTCCAGTTCAAACCCTACCGTTGAAAGCAAGCTCTCCTGCTCCTTCACCATAGCAAAATCTGTTCCTGTCATTTCCAGCAAAACAGGAATTAACAAAGGTTGAGTAAATCTATCTCCTGATTTTCTTTGTTCCAACAGTTCTTCAAACAAAAGCCGTTCATGAGCAGCATGCTGATCTATGAGCAGCATTTCATCTCCCCGTTCTGCAATCAGGTAAGATTGGAATAGTTGTCCCAAAATACGAATGCTCGATTGAGACAAAATCGGTTCTTCTTGCATCGCAGCTTCAGGCTCCGATTTTTTTCGAACCGGAATCCGAGGTTGCTGTAAAGAAAAAGATTGTTCCTTTTTTTCTGTTTTTTCCTCCGCAGTTTTTGATACAGGCTCCGTCCACCGAGGAGTAAAACTGGGTTTTTGCTTCTGAATGTCAACAGGAATGATTTCCTGTTCCGGTGGTGCAACCGTTTCTTCCTCTTTCGTTTCCTGAGAATGAACTTTTAATTCTATTTGCGGTTGATAAGAAGTTTCATGTAATGCATTTTTAATTGCCCAGTAAATAGCACTCATCACCGCTTTTTCATTGGAAAATTTCACTTCAAGCTTCGCCGGATGAACATTCACATCCGTTAATGAACGTTCTAACGAAACAAGCACAACACCAAAAGGATATTTCCCTTTCATTATACCATCCTGATAAGCTTGCTCCATAGTTGCCGTCATTCCCCGGCTTTTCACCAAACGACCATTGACAAAAAAAGTCTGATAGCCTCTGGTAGAACGGGCAATGGCAGGAGTTCCGCAAAATCCTGATACGTGAACTCCTTCTGCAGTATACTGAAGAGGTGCCAGATGCTCCGCATATTCTCTTCCGTAAACCGCATAAATACAATTTTTCAAGTTACCGTCTCCGGGAGTGTGCAATTTTTCCTTACCATCAGAAATCAGTCGGAAAGATACTTCCGGATTTCCCAAAGCCAAATGGACAACCACATCCTGAATGGCACCCGCTTCCGCTGCATCTTTTTTCAAAAATTTCATTCTGGCAGGCTGATTAAAAAACAAATCCCGAACCGTAAAGGTGGTTCCGTCAGGACAACCTGCTTCATGGGAATCCTCAACAACTCCCGCTTTCATACCAAGATACATGCCAAACTGCTGTTCCTTTGGTTTGGTAAATACTTCTACATGTGATACTGCCGCAATACTCGCCAACGCCTCTCCTCGGAACCCTAAAGTACCGATTGCAAACAAATCCTCTGCATATTCAATCTTACTGGTAGCATGGCGCAAAAAAGCAGTTTCCAGTTGCTCAGCAGGAATTCCGCAACCGTCATCCGAAATACGGATAAAGCTGATACCGCCATTTTTAATTTCTACGGTAATCTTGCCGGCTCCCGCATCAATGGCGTTTTCCGCCAATTCTTTTACAACAGATGCAGGACGCTCTACCACTTCCCCTGCTGCAATCATATCTGCTACCAAAGAATCCAAAACTTTAATCTGAGCCATTTCCTGCACCTCCTTTTCATTAACCTTGTAATTTTTGTTGCATCTGATACAGACAATTCATAGCTTCAATAGGTGACATCGTGGAAACATCTATGGTTTTCAACTGTTCCAACACCTCTGCCCCCTTCAAATCTCCCAAACCCATCTGCAT